>JAVUPY010000071.1 GCA_032252755.1 Terriglobia bacterium | reverse complement strand
CGTCCCCGTGACTGGCCCCGATGTCGCGCTTTATACATGTAGCTACGCCGTAGGTCGCGTCATGCACGTTGCTGATGCTTACGTTCTGCGTATCCGATACCGTCCAGGTCACATTCGTCAGATTGCTTTGCGCAATCGCGCAACCCTCCGGAACCAGGACCAGGCAGGCGGTTTTAAAGTAGTAGTTCTTCATAACAGCGAGGTTGTTCTCGGTTTTTTAGAATGGACCGCTGGATCGAAACCACATAAATCAAGGCCGATTTCTGGATTCTCCAGACTGTATCCACTGGCTTTCCCATTTCGGGAAAAACCCTGTCAAGAGACAAAATCTGTCATTTTCGCCGCAAGCGTCTCATTCCAATCAAAATATAAATTCCGCCATGATGTCACAGTAGCCATACCCAATTTGCTATTCTGAAAATAGAGAGAAAAAAGCAAGTCAAAGGGCAGAAGGAAAAGGGCAAAACTGAAGAGCTTCGGCTTTTCCGTTCTGCCCTTTTCCCTTTGCCTTCCGACTTTTTTGACCCGGTACCCGGCACCCGGTACCCGGTACCCGTTCGCTTGCGGTCTTTTGCGACCTGGGACCTGCGACCTGTGACGTCTTACCCGGCACCCGGTACCCAACAAGGAGCTTCCCATGGCTGCTCTTCGCCTTTGCACCCACATCAAAACCAACGGCATCAAATGCGGCTCCCCGGCTTTACGCCACCACACTCTCTGCTACTTCCACTACCAGTGGCAAAAGCGAGACCAGCGCCGCATCCGCCTCGGCGGCCCCGTCGGCATGAATAAAAACTCGGGTGTCGAACTCCCACTCCTCGACGGCCCCGAAGCCATCCTCGTCTCCATCATGGAAATCCAGCGCGGCCTCCTCGACCACCGCATCGAGGTCAAAATGGGCACCGCCCTGCTCTACTCGCTCCAACTAGCGCTCCAGGCCCGTATCCCTCGTGTCGGTCTCTGCCCCACGGAAGCCGTCCGCGAATGCCCCGAACTCGACATGGAACTCGAAATGGAACGGGCCCGCGCCATGCGCCCCGCCAAAGAAAAATGCGCGGCCTGCCGCAAACAAGACGATTGCCTCTCTCCCCGCGACTGCCGCAAACTCCCCAAACTCCCCGCCGGCTACCACCGCGAAGGCGAGCGCCTCGTTTGTGAACGCTCTCAATCCACCGAAAAAGATGATTCGTCATCCCGAGCGGAGTCGCGAAGCGACGTAGTCGAGGGACCTGCATCTGATTCGTCATCCCGAGCGGAGCACGCGTCAGCGTGCGTAGCATCTGATTCGTCATC
The DNA here is from genome assembly GCA_032252755.1 of Terriglobia bacterium. NCBI lineage: Bacteria > Pseudomonadati > Acidobacteriota > Terriglobia > Terriglobia bacterium. Next base: position 109,871 of record JAVUPY010000071.1, on the reverse strand, counting down.
CCGAGCGGAGCACGCGTCAGCGTGCGTAGTCGAGGGACCTGCATTCTCCCCGACCGAAGCCACCGCCCTCAATACCACCCCGATCCCCGAGACCGGCACTCACTCGCTCCGAGAAAGTAGCCCCGGGCGTGAGCCCGGGGAAAGCGCACCGCCCAAATTTCCCCCGAGTCGCGCCGAAGCGCGACGGCAGATCGTGCCCTCTGAAGAGAAACAAAAGGTTCTTCGGCTCCGCGACTCACGTCGCTCCCCTCAGGATGACACCTCAAAAATCGACGCTATACCCTACGCCAACAGTATTTTGAGATTTAACCCCAGCCCCCTCATGGATCTTCCGGGAAAATTTCCGCAACTCGTTGAAACGACGGGAGGGACGAAATAGGGGGTGGGTCGTGCCCCACACCTGCGAATTCAGCAGATGCAGGGCACACAAGCAATTAGGCTGCGCGGACTTGGACCTTCATTGGTTTGCTGGCGCGTGCTTTGGGAAGGATGAGGTTGAGGACGCCGTCGCGCACGACAGCCTCGCAGTCTTCCGGTTTGACTTCCTGCGGTAATTCGATGACCCGGAAAATCATGTTCGACTGGCGATCGGAGTAGAGCACGCGGCCGTTCTGGTCTTTCTGGCGGCTGCTCTTTTCGGTGTTGCCGCGGATCAGGATCCGGTTGGTGTCGCAGAGGATGTCCAGGTCCTGCTCGCGGAAGCCGGGGACTTCGACTTCGGCGTTATATTCTTCGCCGTTGTCGACGATCTCGACGGCGGCAGGTGTGAGGATTTCGGCTTCGGCTCTCAACCAGTCCTCGAGGTCGTGGCCGTGGATCCAGCCGCGCTGGGAGCAGAGGTCGAAAGCTCGCTGGGCGATGCGGTGACGGAAATCGTGGATTTGCTGGTCGATCGCGTTGGAGGTGTCTGGGCCGCTCATAACCGACGATGCGACGGCTACGTTGCCGCTGGTCTTTTTCAAGGTCATAACGTCTCCCTGGTAGTGGCGCGGAATTGGCAGATGTGAAAGATCGACGATTGGTCTGAGGTGAGGAGTCGACGATAGCGCCGAATGTGAGTACGTTCAACGTCTCTGGGTGTGGAAAAGGAGGGAGGTTGAACGCGCAGCTGCGGGACACCGTTCTTGAACCGGACCTTGCTGGCGTGGCATTCTGCCTGTATGAGTCTCTCACCCGAGCAGGTTAAGGCCGAGATTACGCGGTACTGGAAGGCGTTTACGGATAAAGATGCGGCGACGCTCAGCGAGTTTTACGCCCACGAGTCGGTTGGGTTCAGTTCGACGTCAAAGCGGTCGGAGCCGGGACGGATGGCGGCGATCAGGCGCCAGCGTGAGTATTTTGGCGGCGGCGGAAGGATTGAGGCCAAGGTCGAAGGAATCGAGGTTGTGCTGCTTGGGGAGTCGGCGGCGATTGCGGCGTACATGTTCCGGTTTCATGCGAGCCGGACTGATGCGCTGGGGAAGACGGTGGAAGAAGACATCCGGGATGGGCGCGCGACCCAGGTTTTCGCGCTGGATCCGGATGGAAGGTTGAGGATTTTTCACGAGCACTTCTCGCAGCCGGTAGGGTGAGGGCGATCTTCGAGCCCCCTGTTTGCGTTCTGAGAGTTCCCGAATATACTGGCTGGCCGTTGGGAGAGCGCGGTCGCGGTGTGGGTGTGCATCCAAAGAGTAGTTGCTGGAGGAAGAGCCGATTCAGGTCCTTCGACTCCGGTTTCCGGCGCTGGACAAAACGCGCGGGAGTCCTCCCTCGCTCAGGATGACGGTTCAATAAGTCAGTAAGAAGGAGAACGAATGGCCGGTGGAACCCAGGCGGTTCTTCGAGATCAGGTGGCGGTGGTGACAGGCGGCAGTCGCGGGATTGGGGCGGCGATTGCGCAGAGGCTGGCGGAGTTGGGAGCGATGGTTTACCTCGCGGGCCGCTCGCAGAAGGCGGTGGACGCGGCGGCCAATAAGATTCGGATGGCGGGCGGCAACTGCGTGGGGTATCAGGCGGACGTCTGCAAGTGGCGAGATGTTGAAGAGCTGGCGGAGTTCGTGAATAAGGAGAGCCGGCGGTGCGACATCCTGGTGCATAGCGCCGGGATTGGGTGCTTCGGGCAGCCGCTGCACGAGATGGATTTGCAGGATTGGGAAGACGTGATGAATACCAACCTGCGCGGCGCATTCTATTGCGTGAAGGCGTTTGCGCCGCTGATGATCCGGGCGCAGTACGGGCACATCATCAATATTTCGAGCATTGCGTCGAAGAACCCGCTGCCCAAAGGGGCGGCGTACGCGGCGTCGAAGTGGGGGCTGAACGGGCTGTCGTATTCGATCGCCGAGGAGTTGAGGAATTACAACATTCGGGTTTCGCTGATATGTCCGGGGTCGACGGATACGGGGTGGTCGCACTATGCGGGCAAGGATCCGGAGAAGATGCTGAGGCCTGGAGATATCTCAAGAATCGTGGAGTTGCTGGTGACGCAGGCGCCGGAGTCGTTTGTGAGCGAGATTATTGTGCGGCCAACCAGGAAGCCGTAAAGGCGGATCCCGGGTGCTGGGTACCAGGCCGACGGTTGCGGCGAGCAATATTTTTTCAGTTTCAAGAGACAATAGAAGGGAAATGTTTCGATGACGGAATCGCAGCATCTTGCGGATACGGTGAGGCGGGCGTGCGATGGGGATGCGTGGCATGGGCCGGCTCTGGGAGAGATTTTGCGGGACGTTGATGCCGAGGCGGCGCGGGCGAAGAAGGATGGCGTGCATTCGATTTGGGAGCTGACGCTGCACGTGATGGCGTGGTTCGACATTGTGCGGCGACGGATGGCGGGCGAGGTTCTTGGGGATCACAATTTGACAGGGAGTGATGACTGGCCACCATTGCCGGACGATCTGAGCGAGAGTCGGTGGAAACAGACGAGGGATGCGATGGTTGAGTCGGCACACAGGCTGGCAAAGGCGATTGAAGAGTTCCCTTCCGCAAAACTCAACGAACAGGTGCCTTCGAAAGATTACTCGTACGCGGTCATGCTGCACGGGGCGGCGCAGCATGGGCTGTATCACGCGGGACAGATGGCGGTTTTGAAGAAGCAATTAGGCATTAGCAAATAGCAAAGGCGAAAAGACCCAGGTTAACGCGCAACTGCGGCGCGTGAAGCTGGAGCACCACGTACCGCGAACTTTCGCGAGACGACTGAGCTGTTGATTTTCGTACTTGTACTCTCGGCTGTGAGAGCTCTGGGTTCCAATTGCCCGGCCTGAGTTCCGGTGCTACCATCGGATGCTTGGAATACATTCAGGAGGTCTTTATGGCTGACGACAGCGGCAGTGGAATTCTGTGGTTTCTGGCGGGGCTCGGCATCGGCGCAGCGGTGGGAGTTCTGTATGCTCCGAAGGCGGGCAAGGAGACGCGCGACGACATCGCTCGTTATGCCCAGGAAAGCTCCGATTATGTGAAGGACCGCGCGAAGCAGTACAAGACCCAGGCGAACCAGTGGGTGGATCGCGGCAAGGAAGTTGTGACCACGCAGAAGGAACAGATTCGCAACGCGGTGGAAGCCGGACGCCAGGCATATCGCGAGGCTAAGGCAGAGCCGGAAAAGGTATAGTCGTGAAAAAGGCCCACATCTAAACCCACATCTGCTCACTACGGCAGATGTGGGGCACCGAACAACGAGACACCATGAACGAATCACTGATAACGGCATTCATTATCGTCACCGCGGTCGCGGTGGTGCTGCAAATGCTGATCCTCGCGGCGTTGTACTTCTCGACGAAGAAAACGTCGGCAAAAGTGGAAGCGCTGGCGAAACAGGTCGAGGAAAAAGCCATCCCGGTTCTGACGCAGGCGAACGAGATGATCGTCGAGTATCGGCCGAAGGTCACGACCATCATCGACAACCTGCATGCCACGTCGACGACGGTGCGCGAGCAATCGGAACGTATCAACGTCACGCTGAACGATATCGTGGACCGCACGCGGTTGCAGGTGATACGCGCCGACGAAATCGTCAGCCGGTCGATGGATCGCGTGGAAGAGACGGCGGAAGCCGTGCACCACGTGGTGCTGTCACCGGTTCGGCAAATGTCGGCGGTGGTGACGGGACTGCTGGCGGGAGTCGGCGAGTACGTTGGCGGACGCAAGGTGCGGCGTCAGCGCGACGCGGTACCGCAGGACGAGATGTTTATCTAAAGAGGGGCTTTGAGATGGAGTCGGCGGCCGAGAGGTCGCCGATTTTGTTTTGGGGGCGGAAGGTGCAAGGTACAAGGTGCAAGGTACCAGAAAAACCCCACCCTATCGCTTCGCGATAAGGGTGGGGCACGAGAGTTTTCTTTTCTTGTGCCTTGAAGCTTGTGCCTTGAACTTCATTGTTTTGGTGGATCGGCGGAGCCACCGTCCCAGATGATCTTCCAATCGCCTTCTTTGTTCTGGCGCCAGATGGTCAGGTACTGGCCGGTCATCTTGAGGGACTTCCCTTCCTTGTCTTTGGTGGTGAGGGTCCAGTGGCCGCGGGTGTAGCCCATGCGGTTGCCGGGCATGGCGTAGGCTTCGTCAGGATTCCAAGCGAGGTGGAAGTTGGGATCGGCCCACTGATCTTTCAAGGCGGCGCGAACGGCTTCCGTGCCGACGACAGGCTTGTCCCGCTGAACGACGCCGTTCTCGTCCATGTACTGCATCCAGCCGTCGAGACGGTGCTCCTGCGTGGCCTGGTTGAAGTCGCGGTCTGCTTTGAGGAGCGCTTGTTTGACGGAGTCGGACTGCGCGAGGGTGGAGCCTGCGAAACCGCACAGCATGACTGCCAAGATGATGCGACGCATAGAGCCTCCCGGTTCGTTTGGCGAAATAGTACAGGAATGTTGGCAGATGTCGAAAGGATTGGGCGGAAAAGCGGGTACTGGGACGATTGTTTATGAGATGGCGACCATATCATAATCTATCCAACTGGGCACCGGGGTTTCCAACGTAGATGTCATTGACCCGAGAGCTCCCCTCAGGGGCTAAAGCCCCGATCAATGGGGCAGCTTAACGGCACGCCTGAAGGCGTGCCCCTTCAAAACTATTCACAACGTGAAACGCGTGCAGGTGAAGCGCTTGGCGGCACGACTAAAGTCGTACCCTGACACGGGCGCATTCAGCACGAAAGAAGTCGTGCCCTTCCATTTCAGTGCAGTTTGCCGAGTTTGTCGAAGGGCCAGTAGACGAAGACGGCTTTGCCGTAGACGGATTCCTGTGGGATGGAGCCGAAGTCGCGGCTGTCCTGCGACATGTTGCGGTGGTCGCCGAGGACGAAGAAGGAGTCGGCGGGGACGGTTATTTCGGGGAAGCTGCGGTCGTCGCGGTAGGACGGGCGAACGTAAGGCTCGTTGAGCAATCGGTCGTTGACGTAGACGCGGCCTTCTTCAATGCGGACGCGGTCGCCGGCGGTTCCAATAACTCGCTTGATATAGCTTTTGCTGGGGTCCTGCGGGTATCGGAAGACGACGACATCGCCGCGTTCGATGGGCTCCCAACGGTAGATGAACTTGTTGATGAAGATGCGTTCCTGATCGACGAGGCCGGGCATCATGCTGGTGCCTTCGACTTTAACTGGCTGGTAGACAAAGACGATGATGAAGACGGAAACTGCAGCGGAGATGATGACGTCGCGCAGCCAGCGCAGCATCCCATTGCGAGGCTTGAGCGCCGGTGCCGCAGGTGCGGCAACGTGCGGTTGCGGCTGTGCTTCCTGGTTCGGTTGGTCTCCTGATATCACTAGCTTTATTGTAATCTCCCGCACCGACAACGGAATGACACTTATTGGACGCACTTCCCGGGCGAGGGTTGTGGGAGAGGTTTGTTGTTTTGCGATAGAATCCTTGCCCGAGGTGAGGATAATGCGTAAGCATGCGTTTGGTAGCGTGCTGGTGGTTCTTTCGTTGGCCATCGTGGCGCTTGCCCAGTCGGAGATTCCGGCGTACCACATAGGGGCGCCGCCGAAAGGCGCCCACCTGGCTCCGATCGTGCCGAGGTCCCAGAGGACAGGCGAGGCCTATTCGGAGAAGTATCAGCAGGTGGCTTACGACATCGCGCAGAAGATTCCGGGAGTGCTGTACCAGCTTCCCTGCTATTGCTATTGCGACCGGATCGGGCATAAGAGCCTGCGGACGTGCTATGAGTCAGACCATGCGGCGCATTGCGCGACCTGCCTGAAGGAAGCGTATTACGCTTACTTCGAAACGAAGAAGGGTAAGACTGCCAAGGAGATACGGGCGGGAATCATTAAGGGCGAATTCCAGTCGATTGACCTGATCCAGGCCGCGGAACGAGTGGGGAAAATGTAAAAGGGGTCGACCCTGTCGCCAACAAAGGCCACTAGAGTAGGCCAGCATGAGAGTTGCACCACTGCTGGTGCAGTTGACGCAGCGTGTCAATATCGGTATAAAGCGGTGCAAGCCCTGCTCTCCTTGTAGATGAAGGCTGTAAGGCAGGACGGTTCCGCGCACTGTGGCGCCTGTGGGTGCTGCCCGATGAAGAAAAAAGCTCTAGTGAAACCTAAACATATAGTGGCTAAATCAAGTAAAACAAAGAAGAACAGGAATCATACTGTGAAGGGGTCGGCGGCCAGAAAGCCAGAGATCCTTGCCGTCCCACCGCGTCCGCAGCCCCCGATGAAGGCAAGCCAGGATCCAAAACTTGTGCAGGTTGTGAAGGATTACGAACAAGCGCTCAAAGCGTTACAGTCGCAGAAGTTCGACAGGGCCAAGCCATTACTGGAAAAGGTGATCGCTGCGGGAAACAAAGAGCTTTCGGATAGGGCTAGCCTGCACCTGAACATCTGCAACCAGCAACTTGCGAAGGCGTCGCAGAAATTTGGCAATGCCGCCGAACAGTACGACTACGCTGTGTCGCTAATGAACATGGGCGACTATGTCGGCGCGCGGGAGCAGCTGGAACGGGTGATCAAGAATGATCCCAAGCTGGATTACGCGTGGTATGGGTTCTCGGTGCTGGAATGCCTGACGGGGCATTATCCCGACGCACTGCAGCGACTGACGGAAGCCATAAGGTTAAATCCGGCGAACCGGTTCCAGGCGCGTAACGATTCGGATTTCCAAAACCTCGCTGACGATCCGCGATTTACGGAACTGCTCTATCCCGAGGGAGCGGCGCTCTAGTGGTGGGATGGGGCCAAGCATGACCCTAAAGCAACAACCGCTGGCGGCAATTGAAGCTTATCGAGTGGTGTGCCTGGGCGGCGGCACCGGGCTTTCGACCATTCTTCGCGGCCTGAAACATCTTGTGTTTCTAACGGGACAAACGGTGGAGGCTCCACCGCCGAGCTGCATCTCTCATCTCACCGCGGTTGTTACTGTCACAGATGATGGCGGCTCCAGCGGGCGTCTGCGCAAGGAACTGAACGTGCCGCCGCCGGGCGACATTCGCAACTGCATGGTGGCACTGGCAGAAGACGAAGCGCTGATGGCGCATCTTTTCCAGTATCGGTTCTCGGCCGGGGTGGGACTCGAAGGTCACAATTTTGGGAATCTGTTTCTGACGGCGCTGGCGGACCTGCGCGGCGATTTTGCGCAAGCGGTGAAGGATTCGTCGCAGATTCTGAAGACGCGCGGAAATATCGTTCCTTCGACCACAAGCGACGTGCAATTGACGGCGCAGATGGCGGACGGGACGACGGTTCGCGGAGAGACGCGGATTACGGCCAGCAAAAGCCGGATCCTGAAATTGGAAATGGAGCCGCCGAATGCGGCTCCGCTGCCCAGCACGCTGGAAGAAATCGCCGCGGCGGACCTGATCACGATTGGACCGGGATCGCTGTTCACGAGCCTGATTCCAAACCTGCTGGTTCACGGGATTCCGGAGGCGATTCGGAAATCGAAGGCGCTGAAGGTGTATGTCGGGAATCTGATGACGCAGGCGAATGAGAGCCTGGGTATGACAGCGGCGCAGCACATCGAGGCATTGTTCCGGCACGCGGGTGGCAAATTCTTCGATTACGCGCTCCTGAACGAAACACCGATTCCGCCGGAAATGCAGGACCGGTACGCTGCGGAAGGGGCCGAGCCGATCGTGGTTGATGTCGACGCAGTGCATGCGCTTGGAGTGGAACCAGTGCTGGGACTGTACCTGGCCCCGGGTGAGATAGCGCGCCACAACGCCGACCGGATCGCGCACGACCTGATGCAGTTACTGTCCGAGCGTAACAGGGCGGAACGCGAGGCGCGCGTTACAATGGTCGCCGATGCCGAAAAGCCAGCCCACCGCTAAGACTTCCGCGAAGTCCACCGAACAACCGCGTTTCGCTGTCGCCATCATGGCGGCGGGTAAAGGCACCCGACTCAAATCCAAACATCCGAAAGTGCTGCACCGGATTGGCGGGATGCCGCTGCTGGCGCATGTTATTCGCGCGGCGGCGGCAGCGGTGCCAGTGAGGGACATTTACTGCATCATCGGACACGAAGCGGATCGGGTTCGCGAGGCGGTGGCGTCGTACGGCACGGGTTTTGTCGAGCAGCGAGAGCAGCGAGGGACGGGGCACGCGATGATGCAGTGTCGTGAGGCGCTGCGCGGATACGATCATGTGCTGGTGCTTTCGGGCGATGTGCCGCTGATTCGCAGAGAGACAATCGCGCGCGTGCGAGATTTTCACCTCGCGCAAAGGGCGGAGATGACGCTGCTCTCGGCGATTCCGCCGGATCCGTTTGGGTACGGGCGAATTATCCGGAGGAAGAAGGGCGCGCGGGCCACGGATGAAGTAGCGGAGATCGTGGAGGAGAAGGCGGCTTCGGCGTCGCAAAAGAAGATTCGGGAAATCAATTCGGGGATCTATGCGTTCTCGGTGCCGGAATTGTTTGCGCGAATCGATAAGCTCTCGACGAACAACGCGCATCATGAGTTCTACCTGACGGATATGGCGGAGTTGTTTTCGCGCGACCGGAAGAAGGTCGTGGTGCTGCCGGCGACGGATTCGAACGAAGTGCTGGGTGTGAATACGCGGTTCGAGTTGGCGTCGCTGGATGCCCTGTTGCGGGCAGAGAAGGCTCAGCAACTGATGAGCGAGGGCGTGACCATCTTCAGGCCGGAGACCTGTACGATCGACTCCGATGTGACGGTTGGACCGGATACGGTGCTTGAGCCGTTCGTGCAACTGCTCGGGACGACGTCGGTCGGCGGAGATTGCGTGATCCGGTCGTACTCGGTCATCAAGGATTCGCGAATAGGTGACGGAGTCAAGGTGCGGAATGGGTGCGTGATGGATGAGGCTACGGTCGAGAATGGGGCGATTATCGGGCCGTATTCGCATCTCCGGCCGGCGAGCCACGTCGGCGAGAACGCGCACGTTGGGAACTTTGTCGAGACGAAGAAGGTTCGGTTGGGGAAGGGTTCGAAGGCGAATCACCTCACTTACCTTGGAGATGCCGAAGTCGGCGAAGGCGTAAACATTGGGGCGGGGACGATCACCTGCAACTACGACGGCGTGAACAAGCACAAGACGACAATCGACGATGGCGCATTTATTGGGAGCGACAGCACGCTTGTGGCGCCGGTGACAGTTGGGCGCGGGGCTTACGTCGGAGCGGCCTCGTGTATTACTGAGGATGTTCCGGAAGACGCGCTGGCGATTGGCCGAGGACGGCAGGTGAATAAAGAAGGCTGGGCTAAGACGAAGAGAGAGATGATGAAGAAGGGCTGCTAGGGCGAAGCCACGAATTCCGTCTCTTGCAGTTACCTCGTCCTTATTATTCCCATCTCGGAATCCGTCGTTGGTTATGTTCTGCTGTTCTTTGGATCTCAGCTGATGTGGCTGGGACTTTCCCAAATTGCACGAGAAATGAAGGACACGGCTCAGGAAATCACGGGCAGGATGCCGCCGCGACTGCCGCCGGCGCTACTGTCTATGAATGTGGTTGATGGTGCGGCGGTGTAGTGCCTGAGCTTCGGTGAATACGCCAGCGATTACTGTGCCGCAGTGGCGGCACTTCCCTTCTTTTACGTCGTCGCTGAGGATGGAGTGCCAGGAGCGGCGGATAATGCGCTTCTTGCAACCGGGGCAGATAGTATCGCCGCCGTCGGAGAAGATGTTTCCCTCGTAAACGTACTTCAGTCCCATAGTCATGGCTAACCGGCGCGCACGATGTAGAGTCGCGGGCGGCGTCGGGGGCTGGTCCTGAAGTTTGAAATCCGGGTGGAAGGCGGTGAAGTGGAGGGGGACGTCGTCGCCCAGATTCTCGAGCACCCAGTTGCAGAGTTGCTTGGTTTCGTCCTGATCGTCGTTCAGGGTCGGGATCATAAGGTTCGTGATCTCGAACCAGACATTCGTTTCGTGGCGAAGCCAGCGGAGGCAATCGAGCACGGGTTGCAGATGGGTCAGCGTGATCTTGCCGTAGAACTTTTCGGTGAAGGCCTTGAGGTCGATGTTGGCGGCGTCAATGTGCTCGTAGATTTCGAAGAAGGGCTCGCGCTCGATGTAGCCGTTCGAGACCATGACGGTATTGAGGCCGCGATCGTGCGCTTCGCGAGCGATGTCGATGACGTATTCACCCCAGATGGTCGGCTCGTTGTAGGTGAAGGCCAGGCTGGGAGCGCCGTACCGTTCGGCGAGTTCGGCGACCTCTACTGGTGTGAGGTGAGTTGAGCGGACGTGATCGGCTTTCGCTTTGGAGATGTCGAAGTTCTGGCAGAACTGGCAGCCCATGTTGCACCCGGCAGTTCCCATGGAGAGAATTCGGGTGCCGGGGAAAAAGTGGTTCAAGGGCTTCTTCTCAATCGGATCCATCGCGACGGCGGCGGGGCGTCCGTAGCCGAGTTGAACCAGGCGGCCACCTTCGTTTTTGCGGATGAAACAGAAACCAGATTGGCCTTCACCGACGTGGCAGTGCCGCGGGCAGAGATAACAGTGCAGGCGCCCGTCGGGCATGGTTTCCCACCAGCGGGCTTCGTGAATGGCGGCCTTCTCTGCAAGCAGCGGCATAAACAACTGGAGTCATTTTACTGCGAAAAAATGAGGTAAGCAGGAACAAGCGAAGAATTGAAGATCGGGTGAACCGAAGACCGGAAAGCACTACCCCGCCCTGGCCAACTACAGGCGGCGATGGGGCACCGATACGTTACTGAATAAAAAAGCCCCTCTTTTCAGAGGGGCTGATTGCTTCAGGAGAGAAAGATCTATTTCATCTGGGAGGTCAATTCGCGAATGCGGAGGCGAGCCTGGTGGAGGCCGTTCTGGGATTCGCGTTCAGAGATTCCGATAGTGCTAGCGATGCGCTCGTGCGAGTAGCCTTCGCCGTCATGCATGACGAAGATGAGGCGCTCGGTTGCGGGTAGCTGAACCACTGCGCGCTCGAGGTGAACCCGCTTCACGTTGTGGCGGATTCCTTCAACTTTCTCAGAGGCTGCGCAATTCAGTGTGAGGCTACCAACCGGCATGGATTCGCGAATTTCGGTCAGCAGCATGCGGTCGATCATCTCATCGGTGGGAGCATCACTCTGGGCAAAGGCACGATGGAAAGTACGCGCCGAGAGTTCCTCCGCAAGGAGTTCGTTGTCGGTCATCCAGAACGCGAACGAATAAACGCGATGCCGATTTACCTCGTGTATTTTCTGATACTGCTCGCGCTTCGCGGCCTGCTTTGTACCGGTCACGATCCCGAGAATTTTTGCCTGAATGCCATCCGTCATTTTGTATGCCCCCTGCTGAACCTGGAATTCGCTTCTGTAATCTAACGGTGTGGCGCGCAAGAACTGAATGGAAGTAAGAACCCCACATCCACACCGATAGTTTCGGTTGCAATCGCTCTTCCGCCCGAAAGGGAAATTGAACAGGAATGAGGGCAAACCTACGTAAGTTATTGGGATAAAAGGCCGATTAGAGACTAAGGTTTTGACGTACATTCCCCAGGGTACTTGCAAGGCGGCGTCTGAGTAGCTCCTGTATGGCGCGGGCGATACCGCAAGTTGGTATGTCGATGCCAATTTGCGGCGGAACAAAGTAAATTTTGCCGGAGCCCGGTGGAAGGAAAGTTACGAGGGTTAGCAAGCTGGGGGTCAGGCGCCAGCGCGCTTCGCCGGGTGATTGGTAACGCGCCGAACCATCGAGAGTAAGTCGCCAACTTCAAAGGGCTTAACGAGACACAGGACGGATTGCGAATCGGTGAAGTCCCGGGTTGCTTCTTCTGAGGCGTCGGAGAGAGTTAGCACGATTCGGCCAGCCATTTCCGGACGGTGTCCCCTCAACCAGTTGTGGATCTCCGCGACCGACCAACTGCCCGGCATCTTGCCGTCGAGAAGAATGACGTCGAAGCTCTCTCGTTGGAGTCTTTCGATGGCGGCTTCACCGGTGTTGGCAGTCACGACAGTCGCGCCGGCGCCGCTCAGCACCTCACGCTCGAACTCGAGGATGGCGTCTTCGTCGTCAACAACGAGAATGCGGCCCTGAACTCCGTGGTCCCTGGGCTTGGCTCGGCGGTCGCGCGGGCCTTCTTCTTTCGATTCCGCGATTGGGAGCAAAACCCTGAAGACAGCGCCGCCAGAAGGATGGTTCAGGGCGAGAATCTCGCCACCGTGCTCCTTGGTTATGCCGTAGCAAATGCTGAGGCCAAGGCCAGTTCCCTTGCCTATTTTCTTCGTTGTGAAAAATGGATCGAAGACACGCTTGGGTTCCCTAATGCCCGGGCCGGAGTCGTGGAACTCGGCACAGACATAGTCGCCTTCCGTATAGGTATGAACCTGGAGTTTGCCGCCTCGGCTGACCTCCAAAATCGCGTCAACGGCATTGTTGACGACGTTGAGAAAAACCTGTTCGAGTTGGTGCGGGTCGGCTACGACGGTGGGGAGATCGCTTTCGAAATTGCGCTCTACCTCGATGTTGTTCAGCTTGAGATCGTAATCGCGTAGCGCGAGGGTTTCGTCGATCACGCGGCGGAGATCCACGGTCTGTTTTGTGGGCTTTCGCTGGCGGGCGAAGGAGAGCAGATTCTGGACAACACGATGAGTTCTCTGCGCCTGCTTGTAGAGCTTGGAGACGAAATCCAAAGACTTCTCGGGAAGAGGTTCGCTCTCCAGCAATTGCGAGTAGCCGAGGATGGCGGTAAGTGGATTGTTCAGTTCGTGGGCCACGCCGGAGATTAGCTGGCCGACGGCGGACATCTTTTCGCTCTGCAGGAGCTGCTCCTGGGTGCGGCGGAGATCTTCATAAGCCTTCGAGGTTTCTTCGTAAAGGCGGACTTTCTCTATGGTGGTTGCCAGTTGGCGACCGATGGCGATGAGCAGGTTCTCGTCCGTCTGGGAAAATTCGCGTTCGCTGCGGCTACTGACCCCGATGATGCCGAAGGGTTTGTCCTGCGACCAGAGGACGACCCAGCGCCACGATCGTAATTGCTCCACCTCCACAAATTCCTGTATGACTGTGGGAAGTTGAACAAGGTGCTGCGGCGTGATGAGTTCGGTTCGAGAACCCTGAATGCGAGCCATGAATTCCGGCGGAAGCTCCAGCTCCTGAAGGAACTCGGCGGTGATGCTGTGTCCCCACGAGGCTCGGCGCCGAACAATGTTGGTACCTGGTTTCAGGAGGAGGATTGCGCCGGTTTCGGCTCCGAAGAGTTCAATGCAGTGCCGCAGTGTGACGTTCAGAATCTCATCGAGGTCGAAGGACTGGTTGGCGATGACGGAGATGCGGTTGAGCGCGTTGAGTTCGCGGTTGTGGCGCCGGATCTCGTCTTCCACGCGCTTCTTCTCGGTGATGTCAACGACGAAGCCCTGGATACGGTCGATGGCGCCGTCTGGCTTTCGGGTGGCGAAGCTGTTTTCGAGAACGATGGCGCGGGAGCCATCTTTGCGTCGTAATGCGAACTCGTAGTTTCGGACGAAGCCTCGTTCTTCGATCTGGCGCAGGAAACGCTCGCGATCGTGGGAGTCTTCATAGAGTTCCTTGGCGACATTGAGGGAGAGGACTTGCGCACGAGACTGGTAGCCAAGCAGGCGGACGAAGGCCTCATTGCAGGCGAGCAGTTGACCAGACGCGGTCGAGATGAAAACACCTTCCTGGACTTCTTCGAAAAGCAGGCGATAGCGCTCCTCGGCGGTGAGAAGTTGAGTGGTGTCGCGAATGACGTGAACGATGCCGGCTCCCGAAGTACCTTCGACGGAGTAATTCGAGGTGGAAACCAGTGAATAACCTCCGAAGCAGGGATCGACATCGGCATCGCTGACCGTGTATTTACTGGAGCGCTGACAATACGGACAACCACCGGAGGCATTAGGCAAGACCTCGGTAAGGCGTCGGCCGACAATTTCCTGCGCGGTGGATGCTTTCAGCTTCGACAGGAGCGCGCGGTTGACCCGCAATATGGATCCGTTCGCATCGTGGACAAGCACCAGGTCGACGATGGAGTCGAAGGTTGCCACCCATTGCCTCTGCGAATGGATGATCTGCTCGAACATTCGCAGATTCTCCATGGCGAGGCCCAGTTGGCTGGCCGTGGCCACGAGGAATTTGAGTTCGTCGGCGGTGTAAGAGCGCTCGTAGGCTATGCCGAAAAGGAGTACGCCGATCAGCGACGACTTCCCCGCTATGGGAATCATGAGCACGTGCTGGAACTTGCAGCCTTCGAGGCCACGCCTGGTGGCGTCGTCGAGACCTTGCACGGTCAACTTCACCGGTTGGCGCTCCAGCATCAGGCGGGAGCCATAACTGGTGCTGGCGTCGATTTCGCGGCGACTTCGGACGTAATCCTCTGGAAGGCCGACTTGCTCGAAGATCACCATGCGACCGCTCTGCTTCATTCGTACCCAGGCTGCGCGAGCGCGACAGAGAATCTTCAGTTCGGAAAGAGCAGAGTGCATCATGGCACGCGAGTCTTTAGCCTCGGCAATCGATGCGCCAATAGAGGTAAGGACCTCGAGGCGGTCGGTGCGCGCCTTCGAATCGTCGAGCACGATAATGATCATGCTCAGGCCGAGCAGAAGTTCGATGATGGGATCGAGGTCGTGAAAAACGTGAGTGGTCGAATGCCGGTCGTCCATGTGGAGCAGGAGTAGCGTCAGTACCATGAGCCAGGGACCCTGAGTGAGACGTCCGCGATTAAATCGCGCTAACAGAATGGCACCCATGAAGGTCATGACGCGGTAACCGATGTGAACGGCTAGCATGAGGAGGAAGGCATTGGGAAAGCCATAAATTCGGATGGCAACGAGTATCAGCGTGCCTGCGGCCGCAATGCCGACGGGAAGCAAATAGCGCGTGGAGTTGGTATAGAGCAGGACAGCCACTACCAGAATTGCAGTTGCGCAGACGAATGCGGAATGGGAAAGGATGAGCCATGGGCGGGGATCCAAGGCATTTTCAGCGACGAATTCCCACTCGCGGTAAGTAAGATAAAAGATCCATCCGATGATCCAGAGGAAAAGATATTTTTCCTGGAAGGTGCGATAGATGAGGATGGCACCGGCAATGAGGACGAGAGTGCCCGATCCCTCGGCGAGTACCTCGGAGATGGCAAAGCGCGAGCTGAGAAGCCAACTTGCCCAGAAAAGGATCAACATGCGGAGTCCCGGCGAAGCAGGCGCAATTGCACCACAGTGTACTTCGATAATTGAGGAACCGTTTGGTGACTCAGGTAACCTAGTTTGCACCTAGTTTGGACAATCGCGGAATTGTCATTTAGGGAACTGCGTGTAAAATGAAGCCGCCCTTATAGATTTTTGCGCTTCAGGGCCACCGCCGGGGAGTCAGATAATCTCACTCATGGATGCCGATCGGATCCTGGTCGTCGACGACGAAGAGCCAATCCGCGAAATCGTGACGTCGATGCTCGCCAACGCGGGCTATAGCTGTAAGCAGGCCGGCTCCGGCCTGGAGGCGCTCGCGATCCTGGAATCCGGCGAGCAGTTCGAATTGATCCTCTCCGACCTGATGATGGCTGAACTGGATGGGATTGGGCTGCTGGAGCGCACGAAAGAGCGCTTCCCTGACCTTCCGGTGGTGATGGTCACGGCGGTCCACGATATTTCCGTTGCGCTGGCGGCCATTCGGAATGGCGCATACGACTACCTGCTGAAGCCCTTTGAGCGCGAACACCTGCTGGCGGTGGTTCGGCGAGCGCTGGAGAACCGGCGGTTGAAACTGGAGAACCGGGCCTACCAGACGAACCTGGAAGCTCTCGTGGAGAACCGCACTGTGCAACTTCGGCAGGCGATGTCGGACCTGGAACGGTCGTATGACATCACGCTGGAAGCACTGGGCGATGCGCTTGACTTGAAAGACGCTGAGACGGAAGGCCACTCGAAGCGGGTTACGGCATTCACGATTGCGATTGCGCGCGCGATGGGGTTGCAACAGGATGCAATTCGCGTGATCGCCCGTGGGGCTTTCCTGCATGACATTGGCAAGATGGCGATCCCGGACGCGATCCTTCGCAAGCCCGGGGCGCTTACGCCGGAAGAGACCGAGATCATGAAGGAGCACTGCTTCAAGGGGTTCCAGATGCTCCGACGCATTCCCTTTCTGCAGGAAGCGGCCGAAATCGTTCACGCGCACCAGGAGCGGTACGACGGTACTGGATACCCGCGCGGGTTGAAGGGCGAGCAGATTCCGCTGGGGGCACGGATATTCTCGATTGCGGACACGCTGGATGCGATTACATCGGATCGGCCGTATCGGGCTGCACAGAGCATTCAGGCGGCGCAGGAGGAGATCGAGCGCTGGTCGGGGCGGCAGTTCGACCCGAAGATCGTGGACGTGTTCAGGCGGATGCCGGAGAGCATCTGGAGAGACCTAAGGAAAGAAATCGATAGCCAGATCTACCGTTTCGCGATTTCGCCGAAGCTGACTAAGGGCGGGAACGCGTAAAGCAGCATTCAGCATTCAGCATTCGGTCAGACGAGCCAGTAGTAAATCCCTGTCGCAATACGCCACACACAAAACTAAAGAAGCCATTAGCAGCTAGCCATCAGCAACTGCAAGGATCCGCACCTTTGCAAAATAGGGACTGGTTGGCTCGCGGCCGTTTCGGGGCGAAGGGGGCAGGCGAGGCGCCGGCGCTCTAATAGCAATCAGGCAGGATGTCGATCGGCGCTCCAGGGTGCGAGTCGCTGAAGTGCGGTATGCTGTTCGTCATGCCAACACCGATTTCTGAACATGATGTACGCAATGCTTTATTGAAGCTGCCGGGATGGCACCAGAATGGCACGGCGATTGAGCGCCTGTTTCGGTTTCCAGATTTCAAGGCGGCAATGGAGTTCGTCAACCGGATTGCCGATGCGGCCGAAGAAGCCGGGCATCACCCGGACATTGCGATCAGCTACAACAAGGTGACGCTTACGTTGATCTCGCACGATTCCGGTGGGGTGACGGATCGGGACATTAAGATGGCCGGGCGTATAAACGAAATCGCCGGCTGAGCGCCGGCGATTCCAGGTTCCGAAATTTGGATATATTTATCTATCCGGACGCTGCCGCCCGGTTGGCACGGCGCCGAGCCTATTGCGCCGGACGGGTCTGGAGGTTATCCGCGACTTCGTTCAGCGCGGCCTGAATCTTCTCTAACTCCGATTGGGCCGCATCGTTCCACTCGGCCAGCCTGTCCGGAGCCTCATCGAGCCGGTCCAACAGCCATTCCAGGCGACGCCGGCCCGCTTCCGACAAGAGCAGGGCCCCGATCCCTCCTATACCCAGTACGGTTAGTGGCAAAAACCACTTTCGCATGTTCGGCCTCCCCCCGACCGTTCACACCACTCTCTATCAATATTTGACGCCATAGGTAAAGCTAAAGTTTCAGTGGAACCCGGTTAGTGAGTGACGGAGGTAATCCGTTTCAGGATTCGGCGGCACGGGAGTAACCGAAAGGAGTCTCCAACCCGCCGATTCGGGATAGCCGCTGGCCTTCTTGCCTGCAAGTCGTTTATGGTTGTCCCGCAAATCTAGCCTATCCCGAGGGAGTCAACTCATGAAATTGTCGAGAATTCTTCCACTTCTCTCTCTGCTTTTACTGGTTTTGCCAGCCTTGGCCCAGGAAATGCCGCGCACTTTCCAGCCGGACACGATTTACGTGGGTGCGGCCGGTAAGTTCGAGGCTGAGCCGGACACGGCGGTGATCAATTTCAATATCGGCGCACAGGAGCCGGTACTTAAGGACGCTTACGCGCGGGCGCAAAGAGCCGCGGAGCAGATACGACAGACACTGAGGTCGAATGGAATCGAACCCAAGGAAGCCCAGATATCGTCATTCCAGGTGGCACCGGTTTACGACTACAAAAACCCGAAGAGAAAGCTGGTCGGGTACCGAGTCAGCGCGAACATTACAGTGAAGGTGACCGATTTCTCGAAGGTCGGTCCGATCGCTGCGAGCTTCGCGGACATGGACGTCACGGAGAACCAGTCGATCAGCTACACTTTGGAGAATATGGAAGCCGCGAAGGCCAAGGCAGTGCAAGATGCATTCCAGAAAGCGCGGGCGAATGCAGAGGTCGTGGCTCGAGCAGCTGGACGGCAGTTGGCGTCGCTGATCTACTCGTCAATCGATACGAGCAGCGAGGTCGTCCCTCTTCCGAGAGCAAGACCGATGATGGCGATGGCGGCAGGGGTGGCAGCTCCAGCACCGACTGAAGAGTTCTCGGCGGAGAAAATCACAGTGACAGCCAATGTTAATGCGGTGTTTGCGATGACGGGATATACGAAGTAGTCCCCTCAGTAAAAGCCCACGTCTGCTAAAAACCGCGGCAGACGTGGGGCACGAGTCAAGCGCAGGGCACGAGCCACTGGAAGGGACACTCCGCGCGATAAAGAATCGTTGGGGCCGTTCAGACTACGCGGTGATTGGGATCGGGATCGGGTGGGATCTCTTGTTCCGAGGCGGGGTCGATGATTTCAATGTCGGAGGCGTGCCATTCACCATCACTTTCCTGTGTGGCGGTGATACGAACTTCGCTACCCGGTTTCAGTGACAATTTGGCTGACTGCTTTCGCTTGGCTGCGGGGAAAGTCTCCTCGTAATGAACGACTGCGCTTTTGATTTCAACCTTGCGCATCATTCCGTTTTTTCCTTTTACAAAGATCCAGCCGTCGGCGCGCGATGCCGCTGGAGCGTCGACGACTACGCCGCGGAATATCCCCGGAGTACCTGCGAAGGCTGGCAGCGCCACCAGCCAAACAATCAGCAGAAAGAGAGCCGCACGCTTCATGATGAAGTTGGATGATACGACAGCGCGGGACGGAGAAGAAAAATCGGGCGGCTCAGGATCGGGCAATCAGAAAAGCTGGTAATCGGGTAAATCAAAAACAAAAACTAAGGGCCTGGCCCATGCCAAGCCCCTGATTGCCAGATTACCCAATTGAACGATACCCGATTAACTCAGTCGTAGTATTCCAGGCCAAGGTGGGTGATGAGCTCTTCGCCCTGGAGATAGCGGAGCGTGTTCTTCAGCTTCATGAGCTGAATGAAAAGGTCGTGCTCCGGATAGAGGCCGGGGGCAGTCATGGGTGACTTGAAGTAGAAGCTGAGCCACTCCTGGATGCCAATGCCCTTCAGTTCAGCCGAACGCTGGGCGAGGTCCATGAGGAGGATCAGGTCGAGGACGATCGGTGCGGCGAGGATGGAGTCGCGGCAGAGGAAATCGACCTTGATCTGCATGGGGTAGCCGAGCCAGCCGAAGATGTCGATGTTATCCCAACCCTCTTTGTTATCACCGCGTGGCGGGTAATAGTTAATGCGAACCTTATGCGTTATGTGTCCGTAGAGCTGGGGGTAAAGCTCGGGCTGCAGGATGTGCTCGAGCACGCTCAGCTTGGACTCTTCCTTGGTCTTGAAGGACCCGGGATCCTCGAGGACCTCGCCGTCGCGATTGCCGAGGATGTTGGTGGAGAACCAGCCGTTCAGACCGATCATGCGCGCCTTGAAGCCGGGCGCCAGAATAGTCTTCATGAGGGTCTGGCCGGTCTTGAAGTCCTTGCCGCAGATGGGAGCCATGTTGCGGCGAGAGAGTTCGTGCATGGCCGGGATGTCGACGGTCAGGTTCGGTGCGCCGTTGGCGTAGGGGACTTTCTCCATGAGAGCCGCGTAGGCGTAAATCTGAGAGGGCGCGATGTTATCGTCGTTCGCCACCAGGGCTTTCTCGAAGGCCTTTACCGTGGAGTGGATTTCGGTGGGTTTGGTGAAGCTCTCAGTAGAGCCGCACCACATCATGACGAGGCGGTCGGTGCCGCTGGACTTGCGGAAATTGCGGATATCCTCGCGAACCTGCTCGGCGAGATCCATCTTGGTCTTGCCCTTCTTGACGTTGGGGCCGTCGAGGAGGCGGACGTAATTCTTGTCGAAGACTGCCTTCTGGGGCTTGATGCCGCTGAGGAATGGCTTGATCTGGTTGAGCAGATCTTTCTCGAGCACGCCGGCTTTCATCGCGGCCGAGTACATGTCATCTTCGAAGATGTCCCAACCGGTGAAGACGAGATCGTTGAGATTGGCGAGGGGGACGAATTCCTTGATCTTGGGCGAACGGCCTTCGGTACGTTTGCCGAGGCGGATGGTGCCCATCTGGGTGAGAGAGCCGATGGGGGCGGCGATGCCCTTGCGCACCGCTTCGACGCCGGCGACGAAGGTTGTCGCGACGGCTCCCATTCCGGGAATCATGATTCCTAACTTACCTTTGGCCGGAGCTATCTCGGTTTTTGCGGAGCCCGGCTTTGCATTCTTCTGCGCATTAGGCATTGCGACTGTCACTTCCTGATGAGGGATGAAAACAAGCCAGTATTTCGCATGCAGAGACCTTTTGCAAACTCTTGTTTCCTGAATGGTTAGGGGGGAGCGGTGAATGACGAGATTTCGGAGTGGAATGTGGAAACCGATTCACCACCGAGACACAGAGGCACATAGGATTTCATTTCAAAAAGCAAAACCGCAAAAGCGCAGGCCTTGAAATTTGGGATTCTAGAATTCAATTTCTCTGTGGCTTTGTGCCTCTGTGGTGGAACGGTTTTCGACGCTGTATACTCCCCCGAACTATGCAAAAGGTCGCGGTTGTTACGGGAAGTTCGGGTGGCATTGGGATGGTGACGGCGCTGGAGTTGGCTCGAAATGCGTTTTGCGTGGTGGCCACGATGCGGAATCTCGGCAAGCGCGGGCAACTGGACAAGCTGGCTGCCGAAGGCGGCATTGCGCGAAATGTCGACGTGCGGCAGCTTGACGTGACCGACTTCGATGCCATTCAGCCGACCATTGATGGGATCGTTCGCGACTATGGGCGCATTGATGTGTTGGGGAACAACGCCGGGTTTGCGCTGGGCGGGTTTGCGGAGGACGTCGAGTTAAGTGAGTTGCGCGAGCAGATGGAGACCAACTTCTTCGCGCATACGCAGGTCACGCGGGCGGTATTGCCGACGATGCGACAGCAGCATTCGGGGCAGATCATCATGATCAGTTCGGTGTCGGGGGTGTGCGCACAGGCGGGCGTGAGCAGCTATTCGGCGTCGAAGTGGGCTCTGGAGGGATGGAGCGAGTCGCTGCGAATGGAATGCCTGCCGCTGGGGATTCGCGTGGTGCTGGTCGAACCGGGGGCGTTCAAGACCGACGTGTGGGATACGAATGTTCATGTGGCACAGAAGGCGTTCAGCGGAGATTCTCCGAACCGGGAACGGGCACGACGGTTCAGGGAGTATGTCCAGAAGAAGGTTGTAAAGCGAGATCCTCAAGGGGTAGCGACGCTGATTGCCCGGATCGTGCAGGAGAAGAATCCGAACTTGAGGTATCTTGCGGGACCGGACGCGCATGTGCAGAAGTGGCTGAAGCGGGTGCTGCCGTGGAAGGTTTACGAGAAACTGATAATTCGGGAGTTGGGAATCGGGCAGGATTGACGATTTTCTCTTTGACGATTGGGAACGGCGAATTTCGAAATGACGAATAGAAAAACGAGAGATTACGGATGGTTCGCGGCGGCGGTGCTGGTGCTGTTTGTAGGGTTGACGGTCACCGCGGCGGTTGGGCAGCAGGGTTCGCCGGAGACTGGGCCGCAGGCTTCGAGTCAGGCTCCGATCACCCATTATTCGTTGCCGCCGGATAAATTGGCCAAGGCAGAGGCGCTTTATCACATCGACGTGGCGATGTTCCTGGCGGGAAGCTTCTATGGGTTCGCGATACTGATCCTGTTTTTGCATTTCCACGTCGGGCCGCGATTTCGGAAGATTGCGGAGCGCGCGACGCGGTTCCGGTTTGCGCAGGCGTATATCTATGTCCCACTGCTGCTGTTTGCGCTGGCAGTGCTGAATCTGCCATTCGATCTCTACGGCCATCATGTGAGTCGCGCTTACGGGATTTCGGTGCAGGGGTGGGGATCGTGGTTTTGGGATTGGACCAAGGGACAACTGGTCAGCTATGCCATTCTGTCATTCGTCTCCTGGTTGCTTTACCTGATTATTCGCAAGAGTCCGCGGCGGTGGTGGTTCTATTTCTGGTTGATCAGTTTGCCGATCATGGTGTTCGTCCTGTTCATCTCGCCGATCGTGCTGGATCCGATCTTCAACAAGTTTGAGCCGCTGGCGCCGAAGAATCCGGCACTGGCTGCGGCATTGCATCGCGTGACTGAGCGGGCCGGGGTAAATATCCCTGAGAGCCGGATGTTCGAAATGAAGGCCAGCGAAAAGGTGACGGTTTACAACGCGTACGTCACCGGGATTGGGGCCACGAAACGGATCGTGGTGTGGGACACGACGGAACACGACATGACGATTCCGGAGATCATGTTCGTGTTCGGACATGAGTTAGGACATTACGTGCTGGACCACATCTGGAAAGGCCTGGCGTTTGCGGCGGTGTTGTCGTTTGCGGGGCTGCTGATAGGGTTCTGGATTGTAAATGCGAGTGTTGAGCGTTGGGGAGACAGGTGGGGGATACGCGCGCTTGGGGATTGGGCTTCGCTGCCGCTGCTGCTGCTGATCCTGTCGGTGATTTCATTTGCAGGTGAGCCGATCGGGGCCGCTTTCAGCCGGCATATCGAACACCAGGCGGATATCTTTGGGCTCGAAGTCACGCACGGGCTTGTTCCTCACAGCAGCCAAAACGCGGCTATGGCGTTCCAAAAACTGGGCGAAAAGAGCTACGACTATCCGTACCCGAACCCGGTGTATGTCTTCTGGACCTACAGCCATCCCCCGATTGCCGACCGATTAGAGTTTGCCCTGCACTACAGGCCGTGGGATGAAGGCAAGCCCAACGAGTTTGTGAAGTAGCAGAGTTGTTAATAGTGCCTGGAACGGGACTGTGTTGTGATCTTCGCAAGGAGATTGCATGCGCGAAGCTCCGCCGGTCGTGGAGTTCCTCTCAATCCTGCTGCCGATCGTCAACATCCTGATTTCACTGCCACTGGTGCTGAGGGCGGTTCCACCGAACCGGTGGTACGGTTTTCGGACGCGGAAGACACTGTCGAATGCAGACATCTGGTATGTGGCGAATTACAAGGGCGGAGTGGGGTTGATTGTGGCGTCGGTGATTGCGCTGGTTGCGCGTGCCGTCTTCATGCAGAGTTTTGAGCCCGGCACCGGGGCGCTTTACAGTGTTTTCTTCTTGTTGGTGTGCATGGCGGTGGCACTGGTCGTGTGGGGAATGCAGTTGAAGAGGATGTGAGTGCCAAGGCATTTGATGCTGTCCTGGAGGTTCGCTCCATGCCGATATCTGTACTTGCGAAGGGTTTTATCATCATTGCTCTTCTTCCTGCCATTCAGCCGTGCAAACCGATTAAGCACACGATTAAGGTCGATAGAGCAGCCGTCAAGCAGCTTCAAGTTTTTGTCAATGAAGGGCACGAACCCTGGAGGATGGATGCTAAGTCTGTAGCAGCTGAAAGGATTCTGCTCCTCCGAAAAGTGAAGACAACTGACCACGATGTGTTCAACGTTCCGCTTGAGCAAGTCAGTTCGAGCGAGACTCACGCGACGTTTCAATATAAAGGGTCAAGTAAGAACTACCGCGTCACAGTCCAGAGGTTTGCGTGGCTGTTGCCACTGGCAAAGCAATGGAAGTGGGCAGTGTGGACAGCGACCGAAGAAGAGACTATCCCAAATTGCGGGGAACTTAGGAAAAAACAGGGCGATTCGAAATCTTCTCAATGAGTAGTGGGGCCTATTTCGCCGACTCGCTACTCGGTACCGGGAACTGATTTCCCTGCCCGGTTCTTCCAGTGATTCCAGACAAACCAGAGAATACCTAGAACGATTACGGCTCCGATTGCGCCGTCGAAGCGGTGGAACCAGATTTTGAGGCGCGGGTCGGTGTTCCAGCGTTCGCCGAGTTTGAAGCCGACGTAGGCGAGCATGAAACACCAGGGCCAGGAGCCGAGGAAGGTGTAAACGTGGAAGCGAAGACGAGGCATGCGGCCGATGCCGGCGGGTAGGGCTATGAAGGTTCGGATGACCGGAAGAAGGCGCGCGCCGAAGACGGTAACACTCCCGTGCTTTGCGAAGAACCGTTCTGCGACTTCGAGGTCGTGCATGTTAAGCCAGATGTATTTGCCCCAGCGCTCGACCAGGGGGCGTCCGCCGAAATAGCCGACTTCGTAGGCGAGTACAGAACCGACGTTGCAGCCGATGGCGCCGAGGGTTGCGACCATCGCGAGCGAACTGAACCGTCCGGCGTACACAAGGTAGCCGGAGAACGGCATGATGATCTCGGACGGCAGAGGGATGCAGGCCGATTCGATGGCCATCATGGCGACCAGGCCGAAATAGCCGGAGGTGGAGATGGCCCAGATTACGAAGGCACCGAGCGCTTCAATGATTTTGGCGACCATGCTGGCGGGCTAGAAGCTCTCCGATTCCTGGGTGAAGGTGTAGCCGGGGAGGGAGGCGCCGTCGGCGGCCTTAGTGACTTTCACGCGCGTGGTATCGGTGGTAGCGGCGCTGGAGTCGGCGCGGCGCAGGATAGCGTACTGGGTGAAAACTTCGTTGTAGAGCTTGGTGACGAGATAGGTTTGCCCGCTCTCGTCGTGACGCCACACCTGCCCGAGTTGAATCGCTTTCACGGCCATGTTGTGGCTAGCCTAACGGCTTAGAGGTGCAGCGTCAAATTTCGGCATGGTGCCTTCGAAGAGCGAACCGATGTCTTTGAGCGCGCAGCGAACGCCCACCATGAAGATGCCGAAATTGGAGTACTCGGCGCTGACCTCGTCGAAACGCATCTCGTAGATCAGCTTCTTGAAATTCACGGGCTCGTTGGAGAAAAGGTCGACAGCCCACTCCCAGTCGTCGAAGCCGATGCTGCCGGAGATGATTTGCAGGACTTTGCCGGCCCAGCGGCGTCCTTTGTTGCCGTGCACGTCCATCTGCTTCTGGCGGTTTTCGATGGGAAGCGCGTACCAGTTCTTCTCTTCTCCGCGGCGCCGATCCATGGGATAGAAGCAGATGTAGCGGGCGGCGGGGATCTTCGGGAAGAGTCGGACCTTCATGGCTTCAGCCTGGCGGGTCATATTCTCTTCGATAAGGCTGGTCCATTCGGGCGAATTCGGCGCCACGTTGTTGGACTTCATCTGGCGGTAAAGCTTCAGCGACGACTCGTAGAGACCGAGTTCGACCACAGAGAGATAAGAATGCGAGGGCTCCAGATACTCGCGGATGGCGAGGGTGTCGAGTGCCAGTTCGGCGGCCTTGAGTTCTTCGAAGCTGGGGCGGAAATGGACGATCATGAGATCCGCCTTGTGGCCGAAGACGGAATAGACGGCGGTCTGGGCGTCGGCTTCGGCCTGCTGGAAGACGCGCTGGAACTCGGCGAACATTTCACCCTTGCGGGCGGCGGGAAGACCCTTGAACGCCGACCAGCGGATGCGGTACATGGAGTGAAGAACGCTGGAGCCCTCGAGCGTTAGCGGTTCGGGCGGCAGATTTTCGGAGGGAACTTGCGGATTCGCCATCAATCTTCCTCTTCACGGTTTGAAGGACTTGAACCTCACATTGTAATCTCAGACAAGTATCACGGTGGGTAACGTCCAGTTCTCTGAGGTTTCAGCCATGGTGCGTGGCATTGTTCCCCGTCAGCCCTCAAAATCGGGTCGACACGCAGAGGCAAAGATGAGCCGCGGCGGTTCGCGTATGCCGAAAACGTCGGTGTCCCAACAGTCGCGCAAGCCGGGAAAAGCAGGTGCGCCAAAAAAGGCGGCGTCCGGTGGGAAGGCCCCGAAAGGATATAACCCGACCGCGCCGGAGCGCATGAGCGAAATACTCAAGCGGCTGGATGCGACGTATCCCAATGTCAGGTGTGCCTTGCACCACAACAGCGCCTGGGAATTGCTGGTTGCGACAATTCTTTCTGCGCAGTGTACGGACGCGCGGGTGAACATGGTTACGCCGGTGCTGTTTGCGAAGTATCCGACGGTGGAGGATTTTGCGCGGCTGAAGCCGGAGGACTTGGAGCCGGATATTCGGTCGACGGGGTTCTTCCGCAACAAGTCGAAATCGCTGGTGGGGGCGGCGAAAAAGATCGTCAGCGATTTTGGCGGTAAGGTGCCGGAGACGATGGAAGAGCTGCTCACGGTTCCGGGGGCCGCGCGCAAAACCGCCAATGTCGTGCTTGGGTCGTGGTTCGGGAAGAATGTGGGTGTGGTGGTCGATACGCACGTGCATCGGATCTCGCGGCGGCTGGAGCTGACGAAGAACAACGATCCCGTCCGGATCGAGCAGGACCTCATGAAGGTCATTCCGCAGGCGAAGTGGACGGATTTTTCGCACCAGATCATTCATCATGGGCGTGCGCTGTGCATTGCACGGAACCCGAAGTGCGCGGATTGTCCGCTGGAGAATATTTGCCACGCCGGAGATAAGACGTGGTCGACGGTGGAGATGCACAAGGATGCGCAGTAGAAGCGAACCGCGGATTTGCGCCGAGCTACGCGGATTTCAAATTCGCAGGAAAGTGCTGTCTCACCACAGAGACACGAAGGCGCAGAGAATTTCCCTTCAAGAGGCACAACCCTCAAGTCTGGAATTTTAGAATCACTTTCTCTGTTTGTTATCCTTAGTCGCGACAGGTGAAGTATTCAGGCCTGCCAAGGTTACTATGCGAAGCGCTTCCCTTCTTGCTGTTCTCTTCTTAGCACTCATTGCATCGGCCCAAAACCTTTCGACACCGCAGGCTGTTACCGATGCGGCAAAGCTGCAAAGTCTAACACTTATCGATTTTCAGCCGATTGATCTGGATAAATTTTTCCTCACGCGGCAATTCGATGGGGCGACCTGGTCTCCCGACGGGAAACGGGTTGCGTTTACGAGCAATATTTCAGGGCGCATGAATATCTGGCTGGTCGGGGCCAATGGCGGATGGCCGCGGCAGTTGACGGTCAGCGATCAGCGGCAAACCTCGCCGGTGTGGTCGCCGGATGGGAAGTGGATTGCGTTCCTCAGCGACAAGGATGGCGATGAGTTGTGGGACATTTATGTCGTCAGTCCGAAATCGGGCGAAGTCAAGAATGTGACGATGTCGTCGCGGACGGAAGAGGGACGTCCGGCGTGGTCTCCGGATGGAAAGCAGATCGCGTATGCGGCTCGACCGAAGGACAAACCGGCGTACGAGATTGACGTGATGGACATCAAGTCGCAGAAGACGACCCATATCACGCAGAACACGCCGGGCGACCGATATAACGACAATCCGATCTGGTCGAAGGACGGGAAACTCCTGGCGTGGACGCAAGATTACGCGGATGAAGAAAACGCCGATGTGATGATGGCGGACGTCAAGACGGGAAAGGTCGAGAACCTGACGAACCACGCGAAGGGGCAGACATTTAGGGCGGCGGCATGGTCGCCTGACGGAAAAACGATTTTGATTACGTCCGATGCGAAGAACGGGCATCCGAATGTCGGGTTGCTGGATGTTGCGTCGACGCAGATCAAATGGCTTACCGACGAGAAGTGGGAAATGCAGGCGGTCGACTTCACTCCGGATGGCAAGCGCGCGATCTGGACGGCGAATGTGGACGGCGAAGTTTCGGTTCGTGCGACCGATCTTGCGACCGGGATGTCCGAGGCTTTCGCGATCGGTGGCGGTGTGAATACGATGTTGGAGATCCCAAACCCGGTTTCGCGCGATGGGTCGCATCTGCTTTATATGCATGACGGAGCGAACTCTCCCCGGGCGATCTGGACTTACGACTTTGCTTCGAATAAGGCGCAACCGGTTACGGACGCTCTGCTGGCGGGGGTTCTGCCGAAAGAACTGGTTGAGCCGACGCTGGTGCACTTTCCCAGCAAGGATGGCAAGTTCACGTTGTCGGCGTGGGTATACATGCCGTACAACATCCAGCCGAACCACAAATATCCGGCAATCGTTTATGTGCATGGGGGTCCGGCGGACCGGTCGGGTCCGAGTTTCTATCCCCTGCTGCAATATTTCGTCAACCTCGGGTACGTCATCATTGCGCCGAATTACCGTGGGTCTTCCGGGTACGGCAAGACCTTTCAGCACGCCGATCGCATGGATGCGGGGGGAGCTGAGCTGCAGGACGTTGTGGATAGCGCCGAGTTCATCAAGAAGTCGCCCTATGTCGACCCGAAAAATATCGTGCTGATGGGACGCAGCTATGGCGGGTATCTGACGCTGATGGGGGTGACGAAGTTTCCGGACGAGTGGTCGGCGGCGGTGCCGATCGTTCCGTTCGCAAACTGGTTCACGGCTTACCAGAATGAGGATGCCACGTTGCAGGCTAGCGACCGGGAGTTTATGGGCGATCCGATAGCAAATAAGCAGTTGTGGACGGAGCGCTCACCAGCGTTCTTCGTGGACAAGATTAAAGCGCCGATGCTCATTCTCGCGGGCGGGCACGATCCGAGATGTCCGAAGACGGAAGCAGAGGCGATGGCGCAGGCGATCCGGAAGCACGGCGGGAAGGTACAGCTCAAGGTGTATGAAGACGAGGGGCACGTCTTCTCGCGGACGGAAAACATTCTTGATGCCTATAAGCACGTTTCCGATTTCGTGAAGACGTATGCGCCGTCACCGGGTTGTGGATGCTCGGTGTACGAGTAGAGGTTCAAGGCACAAGCTGCAAGACGCCGACAGCTGCGGGTAAGACCTGATCCATTTGGAGAGCGAAGGAGAAGCCGGCTTTCGCGGCCGCCCTCAGTTTACTGATTCAGATTAGTGGGGCTGTTGGTCATGAGCCTGACTGCGATCATGATCCTTTTTGTCTTTGTCGTTTTAGCAACTGGGTGGATCATCGCTCGTCCTTCTGAGTGGAGAGTGATGTGCCAGCTGTCACGCACTCCTTGCAAAGCCAAGCCTGCACGATCTCAGATTGGCCTTTGGTTTTTGTGGGGCGCCAACCCAGGAGCGCTGGCGTAATTGCGGCTGCGTGTGATGCGGTGCCGGTCCGAGTACAACGACTTGGTTCATAGAAGACCGCGATCAGGATCACGGTTCCGGGATCATCCTGTAGTCACAGACACGTGCCAATCAGAAGATATAGGTTTTTCATAGCACGAAGGCTCTTGAGCATGTCTTCAATGATGTCGTGAGGAGATAGCCGATGTTGACACGCTTTGCAGCCGCTGCCGTGGTTGCATCCATAGCGACGGCCATCGCCGCTGTTTTCGTTTTAATGCTGCCGAACCTGACTCTCCAGCAAATGTCGCCAATCCTGGTGATCTGGTGCATGGCTCCCTGCATTTGGGGGCTCTGGGCAGTAATTGCACCATCAGAGTGGGTGCAACAACGGTTGCCGATTTGGGGAGCTGTGCTGGGCATCATCGTAGGGATTTTGGCACTGTTCGTACTCAATATGCCGTACCGGGTCTTTGGGCTCTCACTGTCGCATAGCATGCGCGCCCTGGGAACAGTGTTTGCCACTCTTATGTATTACCTGCTTTGGATGGCGGTCAGCTTCACGTACCGGAAATTCTCTCGACCGTCTGCTCCGATGAAAGCGTAGGAAGACAGAACGGGAGCATCGCATCGGTGAGACGAATACAATCGTCGGGCAGGGGTTCCCAGCCATCGGGTGGCCGGAAGTCAACTTTTCCGGGAGGTCACTGCGTAGAAGACTGCCGGCTCCTGCTCTACCTTTTTGCTGCCGCATTTCGGGCAGCGGACGATTCCCTTCTCATGCTCAGCCAGTGTCAGCGCAATCTCGAAAGTCTTGTGGCACTCTTTGCAAACGTAGTCGTATAGAGGCATGGGAATCTCCCGTTCCCCGAGCGATTCGGGGTGAGGCAATCTCAACCGTGTACCTGCTCTTGTGGCGGGCTAGACGGTTCGAGCTGGAAGCAGCAGTAGTATGAGCAGTGCTGCGACGCACATCAGCCAAAAGAAAAAGAGCCAAGGCGACAATTTTGCATAAACAGCGTCGACACGACGGGCCATTTTGTTTCCTCCGTCACTTACGCCGCAAAGTCCAACCCAGCAAAATTCCTATTCCCAGTCCAAGCGAAAAACTTCCGGCCACGGCCGCGACCGGATGCCGCTTGATGTGCAATTTGCTCTCGTCGAAAAGCTCTTCCGCCCTATGAGTTCCGCGGCGAGCCAACTGTTTCGCTTCATCGTAACGGTCATGCAGGGCGCTACCGATGCTACCGGTGGCGCGAGCGGCCTTTCCAACAGTGTCCGCAATTTGTTCGCTCGTTCTTTCCAATACCGTTTGCCGCATGACATCCTCCTTACGGTTTTAACTCCACTACGAACGTATCGACAGCACCGGGCAGTGCGCGTGGGCAATTACCTGCCCCGCTACTTCGAAAGGCCAGTGTGCGGCGAAAGCACCAGGCTTGTGCATACCCATAACGATCAAACTCACATTCTCGCGATTGGCAAAGGCGAGAATCTGGTCAGCCGGGGAGCCGACGAAGGTCACGAAAACGGGCCGTTTTGAAAGAACCGTTTCGGCAGTGAGCAGGTCTCGCAACTTCTTTTCGGATTCAGCGACTAACTGATCGCTCACGTTTGCAGGCATGCTCGGAGGTTGGACTACATGCAAGAGCACCAGTCGAGCGTCGTGATCCTCCGCGAAGCCGGCAGCGTAATAGAAGGCATGCGGCGAACCCTCGGAGAAGTCCGTGGCAAAGAGGATTTTGTCTAAACGGCCGATGTCGCCCAGGTTTGACCGCACGTGCGGTCCGATGGTGATGACTGGGCAAGGAGCGTGCCGGCATATCTCCTCTGCTACCGACCCTAGCAACAGGCGCTTGATCGCGCCCCTGCCGTGAGTTCCGAGAACGACGAGGTCGATCTTACGATCCTCGGCTACCTTGGCCAGTACAGGCCAGATGAAACCCGGTTCGATGACGACTTCCGTTTTGAGGTCGTGAAAGAGATCGGATTTGAGGAGTTCGACCATTCGCTTCTGAGCAAGTTCCCGCTCACCTTCGATTTCAGGAGGCAGATAGTCCATTGGCACAGAGGTGATTGGGGTTTCCTCCAGCACGTTCGCGACAAAAAAGGTGGAGTGGTATTGGCGAGCCAATGCGGTCGCGAACGGCAGAGCATTGCGCGAGGGTTCAGAGAAATCGGTTGCAAAGAGAATGTTATTGAGCGCCAGGCGTGTTTTGGCGAGAACAGGAGACATGGAACACCTCCTCGTTCGCAAGACAGGGTCCCACTATGTTTATTTTCTCTCGCAATGTGTAACGTTTCAGTGACTAAGGTCACCACCTTAGCGGGTATGGAACGGGCGCGTTCCGGTGCCCATGATCTGCGCGTCCCTGGTTACTTTCGTACATTGACCGAAAATCGAGACCTGACGTACCTTCGTCGCATCGGGGGAAACTCATGAGGATGCCGTCTGTATTCGTTACGGCACTTTCGGCTCTGCTTCTGGTGTATGCGGACCTACAAAGCTGGTCCGCTGTCGCGATTGTCGGCCTGGTTTGCCTGGGCAGCGCGGCCGCGAGTCTGGCGGTTGAGAAGCATTCCCATTACGCCAGCGCCCTTGTTGCCGGATCTCTGATTATTTGCGATGCGTTGTCGCGCCACTATGAAACCGCGGCAAGTTCGCTTCACAGTTCGGTAGCCTTTGGAGATTTTGTGTACCCGATCTGCCTCTTTGCGACCATAGGCTGGACCATAGGGTGGTTCGTGCGTCGCAAGCATGTGATGCCCGAGAAGATGGAAATCTATGAGCCGCCGCGGACGAATTTCGTGATCTCTCCGGCGTTCGCACCCAAATCCGCGCCGCGGAGGGCCAATCACCGGTGGAGCAGCACTACCCGCAGCGCATAGGCAGAGCTGATTGGAAAGGTGTGGGCGCCGGATATTCGGCGCCCATTCTTGTTGGAAGAGTTCAGATTTGGGTCGAATTGCCCGAAGGTCCTTCTTCGTTTTCGCGTTCGCGCTCGAGGACTGCAACAGCACGCATGATCATCATGTAGAGGTTCACGAAGTCGAGATATAGAAGGAGAGCGCCGACTACCGCAGCCTTGTCCTGTAGGCTGTCGTCGTCATCGAACTCCCACTCGAAGTCGCGGATGTTGCCGGCGTGGTAAGAGGCGAGTCCGCAAAAAACGATGATGCCGAGGGTGGCTGAGGCGTAGTAGGCGTCGGTATGGCCGAGGACGGCGTTAACGAGTATCTGAAGGACAAATCCGAAAACGCCCATGAGGAGGATGTTCCAGCCCGAACCGAGATCGCAGCCGGACACATGCCCGTAAAGAGCCATGGCGCCGAACATCATCCCCGTTAGCAAGAAGCCGTACATGACGGCAGTGGGCGGAAAGTAAAGGAAGAAAACGGAAAACGAAACGCCATTCAGGATGGCATAGGCGGCGAACAGCGCCCACGCCGCGGGGATGCTTAGGTTGCCGACGTAGCGGGAAATGAATCCGACGGCGATAATTTCCGAAAAGAAAACAATCTGAAAGCCTTCGGGATGACGCAGGGTGTATGCGCCGATTTCGGTGTGCGAGGCGGCCCAGAATGCAACCAGAGCACTGAGCATCAACCCGGCAAACATGAAGGCGTATACGCGAACAAGGAGACCGCGCTGGGATTGCTCTACTTCTTCGGTGTCGAGGTCGGGCGTTTGCGCAGGAGCGGTGGGATCGTACACCGTCCCGTCGACCGTGGAGCGGGTGTGCTCCGGCAAGAATGAGCCCGAAGTGGACATGGGGAGATTATGGGCGGGTTGGGGATACCGGAAAAGTTACTGAAGTATTGAGACAGGTTGCGCTCAGAAAGTGGTTCACCACAGAGCCACAGAGTACACAGAGTTTTTGGGGAAGCCCCAAAACTCTGGTTCTATGGTGATTTAAAAAATCCCTCCCCCTGTGATCTCGGTGTCTCTGTGGTGAAAAAGCCCTTTTTCTCTTATGACACTTTGCGTGGAACGATGTCGTCGTTGTTGATAAAGAACTGGGCGGAGCAGGTTTCCGAGCCGCAGATGACCGGCAGGAGACCGGCAATCTGCTTGCGAGTGATGAGTCCGAGTGTGCCGCAGGATGGGCAGCCGAGTACTGCCCAGAACGGATCTTCTTTCTCGCCGATTTCTCCGGCGTTCTCGAGGACGAAGACAGTGCCAGGTCCCATTTGTTCCGGGATCCACTCATTGAGGAAATTGATCTCTGCGACCATTATTGACCTCCCCCGAACTGGGATGAACATCATCCAGCTAAAATGCCGTTAAGAAACGATCTCCCCCGTACCATGGCCAGTAGTAACTATCTGTGAACGATTAGCACGGCGGTAACGACGCATTCCCGCCGCGGCACGGTGCGACTGCGGCGCGACGCTGCGAACTGCTTCTTTCTTATGAACCTTATTCGCACCTAGAGCTTCGGCGCGGATCTCATGGACTGTGTCGCTGAGGCAAATTGCGAGCAGGGGCTGGCGGCTGTTCTTGAGCACATCGACCACGCCCTTCGCCGAGTTCTCCAGAAAAATGCTTCGCCCGTCGGTGAGCAGATGGTACTCGGCTCCGGCGGTTACGGTCTCGACCAGGCGCTTGCCGAGTTCTTTTTGCAGGAAGCGGATGACCTTGCGAACGCGCTGCAGGCTGAAGCCGCGGCGACGCAACTGGCAGATTACGGCGATTTCGGCGACGTCGTCGAAGGTGTAGAGGCGGCGGTGGCCGTCACGGGCGGGCGAGACGATGCCGCGTTCGTCCCACCACTGCAACTGGCGGGCGGTGATGCCCGTCAGAGCCGCTACTTCCTGGGATGTGAAGGCCGACTGCATGTCTCACTCCCGAACCCATGACCTGTTCCGAAAGAACAATTTAAGACGAAAACATTTCTTCTTAAAAATGTTTGAAACATATTACGGCTCTCTCGTTGCATGTCAAGGTAATGAGAAGGGTTCGGGCTGAGGAAAACGTGAAAAGTGTGAAAACGACTGCTGGTCCTTTCAAAGAAGCTGGAAATATCTCTTGTTGTTGGACGGAGAGCAAAGTGGCGCGCTCGTTTATTGTTGCGGTGGCGGTGGACCCTGCGGCTTCTCCGACATGGGCGGCTTCTCGCTCATCGGGGACTTTTCAGTTCCTGTGCTGGAACCCGAGGTGCACGTGGACGAGATGTGCTTGACGCCGGAAACTTCGATCTGTTCTCCCGACGCAGCGCTGGTTGCGGCGGAAGATGCGCCCGGGGCTTCACCGGAAGCAGTCGCCGTGCCGTGGATTTGGACCTCGTGGCCGACGTGCTTCTCTAACTTGCTGGTATCGCCGGTAAGTTGATAGGTGGTGCCGGACTTGTCAGTCAGCGTGTAACCGCTGCCGGAATGGGAGAGGCAGCCCTGAACGGTGGTCTTTGAGCCGCTACCCTTTGCCGATTGGTCTTGAGAACTCTGGGCGAGCGCATACATACCAAATGCAAGCAGCACCAGAGCGGTAAATGCCAGTTTCTTCATGCGACCTTCTCCGACCCGCCCTGCGTCCAGAGCAGGCCTCATAGTGAATTGCTCGAAGGTGGTGATTCACGGAACTAAGCGGCGGTTGCCAGGGAGAAAACCAGGGTAGGGTCGAAAAGCACTGTTCGGAGAGAATTCAACCACAGGTTTAAAGCGGCGCGACGGATCTCTGCGGTGTGCCGCCGCCCACAAAATGAACGATCTCCAGCCTGTCACCGTCCTTTAAGGAAGTCGACGCCCATTCTGAGCGGGAGACGATGTTGCGATTGAGTTCGACGGCGACACGGTCACCCTTGAGGCCGAGATTTTCGACGAGGTCCGCCAAGGTCGCGAGCTCAATGAAGGTGCGGGATTCGCCATTGATGGTGAGAGTCATAAGGGTGTTCTTCGTCGTTAGTTCTTTGTTCTTCGTCAGGTCCTGTTGAAGCGTTCGCTTGAGGATCTCAAGAGAGATTGTAATCGAGGCGAAAGAGCAGGGGCGGATGTTACTTCGTGAGGCGGAACTTCTTGGTGGCCGTTCTGCCTTGGTGGGTGGCCTGGACGAGGACGGTGGCTTCGGTAACACCCTGGAGGCTGAGCGGCAGCTTAACCTCGCCGCAGCCGTCAGGTTCGGTTTCCGCCTGAGCGAACAAAGGATGGTTCTCCTGGCCGTTGTTGGCGGAGGTCACCTTCGAGATCAGCTTTGCGCCGTTGACGGGCTTGTCGCCTGCGAGAACACGGAACCTCAACTGGAGGGTTTCTCCGGCGAGTACAGGGGCTGAGTTGAGGAATTCGAGAGAGAGAACGGCTGTAACCGGGGCAGGATTCGCGGCGGGAATCTGGATGCCGCACATTTCGGACAAGACTTCGTGCAAGGGTCGAACGCGGGTCAGAGCTTCGTCGATTTGACCGGCGCGAAGGCTCTCGACGGTGTCGCGATGCTGGGATTTGAGCATCTCGTGCATGCGGGCTTCGCTGAACTCGGGATGGCTGATGAGGTCGGCATACGACGACGCTTTCTTGCCGATACAGTGGCCGCGAACGAAGATCTGCGTCTGCAAGAGGCGCTCGTGCTCGCGGGCCTCGCTCTGCACGTGGTAGATCGTGTTGCTGCTCTTGATGTCCGTGTTGAAGCCGAAAATCATCGGGCTAAAGCCCTCGGGATGCCAGTCGAAAGTCTAAAGTCAAAAGTCGGAAGTCTAAGACCAAAGCTTTAAGCTTTCGACTTTCGACTCACGGCCACGCCTTTTCAGCACATTAGAGTTAGTTTTCGACTCATGCAACATACCTTTGGTCAGTGTTCTTCCACGCTATTGTGTGCTGTGGAAAAACATTGTTGCTGATTCGTGAAAACGCCTGATCCTGCGACACTTTGCCAAGTTTCGTATGCTTGACACTATAGTCGTACGAAAACTAAACTCGAATGTTTGCCTCACTATTTCTGGGGCGCATTATACCGTCGCATCTTTATGACTGATAACTATTTCGCCCGCTACATACCGTTACTAATTCACTTCGTCCTGGTCAGCATCATCGCGGGCGCGATGGTCACGCTTTCCTGGTTCATCGGGCAGCACAAGAAGAATCGCGTCAAGATGTCGCCCTATGAGTGCGGCATGCAGCCCGTGGGCGACGTTCGGGGCCGCTTCTCGGTGAAGTTCTACCTCGTGGCCATGTTGTTCATCCTGTTCGACGTGGAAGCTGTGTTCCTGTATCCCTGGGCTATTCGGCTCAAAAAGCTGGGGATGTTCGGCTTCTGGGAGATGATGGTGTACATCGGGATCGTCCTCGCAGGCCTCTTCTATATATGGAAGAAGGGCGCGCTGGATTGGAACAAGCCGACGCGCGGCGAGGTGATGTAACCGATGCCACTCGAGCCCGCAATCACCGAGATAGAAAAGCTGAAAGACAATCCCGCCCTGGCATGCGTGCTGGCGTGGCGTTCCGACGCTGTTGAGAGCGCCAAGTGGGATCGCGAAGAATTTGCCATCACTTTGCAGCGCGAGGCTCTGCGCGAAGCCTGTGCCCTGCTCCGCGACGATCCCCAGACACAGTTCAATTTCCTGGCCGACATTACCTGCGTGGATTGGTATCCGTCGGAACCGCGCTTCGAAGTCGTCTATAACCTGCTTTCGATTTCTCGTAAGGACCGCGTGCGTATCAAGGTTCGGCTGGACGGAAGTGATCCGAACGTGGAGTCGCTGACCAGCCTGTGGCCGGGTGCAAACTTCTTTGAGCGCGAAGTATTCGATCTGTTTGGTGTCCGCTTCAATGGCCATCCCTATCTACGGCGCATCATGATGCCCGACGATTGGGAAGGTCATCCGCTCCGCAAGGACTATCCCGTCGAGGGCTACCGGTAAATATGTCGTCGAACTTGATGCAGAACATTGCCACCGTGGAAGCAGGCGAAGACCGCACGATGGTCCTCAATATGGGACCGCAACATCCGTCGACGCATGGAGTGTTGCGCCTGCTGCTGGAGATCGACGGCGAAACGATCGTGAAGATCGCGCCGGATATCGGATTCCTGCACACCGGGATAGAAAAGACGTACGAGGCCAAGTTCTACCAGCAAGGCATTCCGCTGGCGGACCGCATGGATTACCTGGCACCTTTCTCAAACGAGCTTGGGTTCTGCCTGGCGGTCGAGAAGTTGCTTGGGATGGAGATTCCGGAGCGCGCGGTGTGGATGCGCGTGCTGCTGACCGAACTGACACGTATTAACTCGCACCTGGTGTGGCTAGGAACGCACGCCATGGATATCGGCGCGATGACGGTGTTCCTGTACTGCTTCCGCGAGCGCGAAGAACTGCTGAAGCTCTTTGAGGCAATCGGCGGGCAGCGCATGTTTACCTCGTATTTCCGCGTCGGGGGCCTGGCGATGGAAGCGCCGCTGGATTGGTTCGCGCGGGTGAAGAAGTTCGTCGATACCTTCCCTGAGAAGGTGGACGAGTACGAGGGCCTGCTGACGGGCAATCCGATCTGGCAGCAGCGCACCAAGGGCGTCGCGCATATTTCTGCGGAAGACGTGATCAGGCTGGGCGGCAGTGGTCCGATTCTTCGAGCGAGCGGCGTCGACTGGGATCTGCGCCGCGACATGCCGTATTGCGGATACGAAAAGTTCCAGTTCAAAGTACCGACGCATCCGGACGGCGACGTTTGGGCGCGATACGTTGTGCGTGTCGCCGAACTGCGCGAATCGCAGAAGATCTGCAAGCAGGCGCTGGACGGAATGCCGGGCGGGGCGATCAAGGCCGACGCCCCGAAGATCATCCTTCCGGACCGCGAAAAGATGAAGACGCAGATGGAAGCCCTCATTTATCACTTCAAGATCGTGACTGAGGGCTTCACGGTGCCGCCCGGAGACGTTTACCAGGCGATCGAGTCGCCGCGCGGCGAGATTGGTTTCTACGTCGTGAGCAATGGAACGGCACAGCCGTATCGCGTGCACGTGCGCGCGCCATCGTTTGCGAACCTGGCCCTGCTGCCGGCGATGTGCGAAGGAAAGTTGATCGCGGACGTGGTGGCGGCGATTGGGTCGATTGATATCGTGTTAGGGGACGTGGACCGCTGAGATTGGCAATTGGGTAATTTGTAATTGGTAATTTCCGATGGGACTTACGGCCGAGGAATGGGCATTGTTGCGGAAGAAGCTGATGAATCGCTCTTCTGGCTTGAGATGCTGAGCGAAACCGGAGTCCTAAACATACAACGAGTAGATCCGTTGCTAAAGGAATCAAAAGAACTAACCGCTATTTTTACTGCAGCACTGTATACGACGAAGGCTAGTCGGTAACTGGTTCAATTACCAATTACAAATTGCCTAATTACAAATGTATTTCTCTGAAGAATTCGAAAAGCGTTTCGCCGAAATGAAGACGCACTACCCGACGCAGCGGGCGGTGCTGGTTCCCACGTTGCTCTATGCACAGGATGAAGTTGGCTATCTCTCCGACGAGGTGATCACGGAGATTGCCGGGCGGGTGGGCTTGACGGAGTTGGAAGTTCGCAACGTCATTTCTTATTACTCGATGCTGCGGACGAAGCCGGCCGGCAAGTACAACGTGCAGGTATGCACGAACGTCAGTTGCCTGGTTCGCGGTGGCGAAGAGATTTACGAGCACTGCAAGAAGAAACTCGGCATCGGGCACAAGGGCGTTACGAATGACGGCATGTTCTCCCTGGAAGAGGTCGAGTGCATTGGCGCGTGCTCATGGGCGCCGGCAATGCAGGTGAACTACGACTTCCACGAGAACCTGACGGATGAAAAAGTCGATCAGATTCTGGACGGGTATCGGAAAAAAGGATAGGGGAGAATTTGTGATTGGTAATTTGTAATTTGTAATTTTCGCGTGGGAAGTTGCGGTACTTCAATTACCAATTACCAATTTGAAATTACCAAATGGCTTACTTGGTTTCACATCCTGACGAGGTCAAAGCGATCTCGTGGCGCTGGGGCAAAGGGGCGGAGAACATCGACCGCTACCTCGAACTCGACGGCTATAAGGCAGTGCGCAAAGCCATCGAGATGGGTCCCGAGGCGATCATCAACGAGATGAAAGCCTCGAACCTGCGGGGGCGCGGCGGCGCGGGCTTCCCAACCGGCATGAAGTGGTCGTTCGTCCCGAAAGAGAGCGCCAAGCCGAAGTACATCCTCTGCAACGGTGACGAGTCCGAGCCGGGAACCTGCAAGGACCGGCTGATCTTCGAGCACGATCCGCACTCGGTGATTGAGGGCGTGATGATCGCTGGGCTCGCTGTAGGCGCGAAGAAGGGCTATATCTACCTGCGTGGCGAATATCGCTACCTGTCGGTGATCATGCAGAAGGCGATCGCCGATGCGTATGCCAAAGGATTTCTCGGGAAGAACATCTTCGGCAGCGGGATCGACTTCGATGTTTACTGGCACGGCGGAGCGGGTGCGTACGAGGTTGGCGAAGAGTCGGCGCTGATGGAATCGCTGGAAGGCAAGCGCGGGGTTCCGCGCATTCGGCCTCCCTTCCCTGCTGTCGTCGGACTTTGGGGCGGACCTACGGTCATTAATAATGCCGAGACGCTCGCTTCGGTTCCGCACATCCTCCTGATGGGCGGCCAGAAGTATGCCGAAATTGGCACGCCAAAGAACGGCGGCACGCGGTTGTTCTGCCTGAGCGGCAACGTCGAGAAGCCCGGCGTATATGAGCTCCCGATGGGCTACAACCTGAAGAAGATGATTTATGAGGTCGCCGGGGGGATTTGGAAGGGCCGCAATCTGAAGGCCGT
This sequence comes from Terriglobia bacterium, assembly GCA_032252755.1. Taxonomy (NCBI): domain Bacteria; kingdom Pseudomonadati; phylum Acidobacteriota; class Terriglobia; species Terriglobia bacterium. The sequence goes on along the minus strand of JAVUPY010000071.1, from coordinate 69,858 downwards.
GGTTCCGGGCGGATCGTCGGTTCCCGTGCTGTTGGCGAACGAGATCGACGTTGCGGCCGATTTTGATTCAATGATGAAGGCCGGAACCATGCTTGGTTCTGGTGGCGTCATCGTCATCGACGATCACACCTGCATGGTGAAATTCGCGTTGCGGACCATCAAGTTCTACCAGCACGAAAGCTGCGGATGGTGCATTCCCTGCCGCGAGGGTACCGACTGGCTGAAGAAGACGTTGATTCGGTTCCATGCGGGGGGCGGTATTAAGAAGGATATCGACAACATGGCATATCTCGCCGAGAACATGCTTGGGCGGACGTTCTGTCCGCTGGGCGACGCGGCGGCGATGCCGATTATCGGATTCGTTAAGAAGTTCCGCGAAGAGTTTGAGGCGCACCTGGAAGGCCGGCCCTGTCCCTATGAGGATCACGGCTCGGACGGCGAGATTCCGGTGCTGGCCCAATTGCCGGTTCTGACCAGGTAAGGATTATTAGTGTCTACGAGCCCAACATTGACGGATGAGAAAGGCGTGCTTCGCGCGCGACTGGAAGAGAACGGCGAAAAATGGCTGGCTTCGATTCGCGACGTGAGCGAAGAGCAGGCGCAGTTCTCTCCCGGCGAGGGGCAGTGGAACATCCTGCAGGTAGCCGAACATGTCGCGGTCGCAGAACGTCAGATGCTGGCGATGTGGAAGAAGGTAATGCAGCCGGGAACCTCTCCACGCGAAAAGGATCAGACGATTATCGCCGCTCAGGGCGACCGCAACCAGAAGAGGGAGGCGCCGGAACGATCGTTGCCGATCGGACGATTTTTGCGACTGCGCGACGCCGAAGGGGAGTTTGAGTTGAATCGGCAGAACAGCATCTCGGCGCTGCTCGTTGCCGAAGGATTGCGCGACAAGGTTGTTGAGCATCCGCTGGCTGGGCTCGTGGACGGATACCAGTTGTTCCTGGTGATGGCAATGCATCCGCTGCGCCATGTGTACCAGGTGGAAGAGATCAAGGCCGCTCCGGGATTTCCGGCGGCGAAGTAAAGGCTCACCCTCTCGCCAAAAGAGGGCGAGAAGGATAGGGCACCAAAGATAAGGATTCATGGCTGACGCACCGAAGTTGGTAAACATCACGGTAGACGGTAAGCAACTCAGCGTTCCGGCGGGCACACTGCTGATTGAGGCGTGCAAGAGCGTCGGGATCGAGGTGCCCTCGTTCTGTTACTACCCCGGACTCTCGCTGCAGGGCGCGTGCCGCATGTGCCTGGTCGAGATCGAGAAAATGCCCAAGATGCAGACGGCGTGTACGACGCCGGTGGCCGAGGGCATGGTGGTCCGCACCGAAAGCGAAAAAGTCGTACAGGCGCGCAAGAGCATGCTGGAACTGCTGCTCGCCAACCATCCGCTCGATTGCCCGGTTTGCGACGCGGGCGGTGAATGCGAACTCCAGGACATGACGTTTAAGTACGGCGCCGCGGAGTCGAAGTTCATCGACATCAAGAGCCATCGCGACGAGCAGCAGTGGTCGCCGGTGGTGTACTTCGACAGGCCTCGCTGCATTCTTTGCTATCGCTGCGTGCGCGTTTGCGGCGAAGGCATGGACGTTTGGGCGCTCGGCGTGCAGAACCGTGGGCAGAGTTCGATTATTGCTCCGAACAAAGGCGACCACCTGGAATGCGAAGAGTGCGGCATGTGCATCGACATATGCCCGGTTGGTGCATTGACCAGTGGCTCCTACAGATATAAGACGCGTCCGTGGGAGATGAACCACGTCGGCACCGTGTGTACGCACTGCGGCGACGGATGCCTGACAACCTTGGGCGTGCGGCGCGCCGATACTGGCACGGAGATCGTGCGCGGCGATAACCGCGACAAGAGCGGTATCAATGGCGATTTTCTGTGCGTCAAGGGCCGCTACGCGTTCGACTTCACCAACAGCAAGCAGCGCATCACCACTCCGATGATTCGGAAGGACGGCGAACTGGTACCCTCGACCTGGAACGAGGCGCTGGAACTGGTCGGGCGCACGTTCCGCGAGATCAAGGAGAAGGACGGCGGGAAGGCGTTGGGCGTGATCGGATCGAACCGGACGACCAACGAAGAGAATTACCTATTGCAGAAGTTCGCGCGCGTGGTGCTGGGGACGAACAATATCGACCACCATCGCACCGCGGATTACGCGACGTTCGCGAAAGCGATTTCCGGGAACAAAGCCCAGACAGCGACGATGCGCGATGTCTTCAACGCGCCGGCCGTGCTACTGATCGGCAACGATCCTACGGAGCAGCATCCGCTGCTGGCCTGGCAAATTCGCAACAACGTTCGGCTGCATCGCTCCAAGTTCTACGTGGTGAATTCGCAGCCAATTAAGCTGCGCCGGCAGGCGTCGACCTTCGTGCAGGTTCCGACTGGAGCGGAAGGGGCTTTCGCGAGGTATATTGCTGGCGAAGACGGCGCCGTGGATTCGATCGCGAGCGCTTCCCTTACCCAAGATCAGCTTGCTTCATTGCGCGACAACCTGAAGGGCGAACAGAACCTTGTCGTTATCTTCGGCTCGGAGATTCGCGGCATGGATATCGAGGCGCTGGTGGCGTTCAATCCCGGCGCGAAGTTTGTATGCCTCGGTGATTATGCCAACTCTCGCGGCGCGGCCGACATGGGTCTGCTGCCCGACCTGCTTCCCGGCTATGCACCGATTTCCGGCAACACGGCTTATCACAAGGAGTGGCCATCGATTCCAGCCGAGCGCGGTTTAAGCATCCCCGAGATGTTCGAGGCAGCAAAGGCAGGAAAGCTTAAAGGTTTGTTGGTAGTGGGTTCGAATCCGATCGCACGTTATGGTGTCGATCCCTATGTGCTCCACGGGTCCTTCGTTGTGGTACAGGATATGTTTTTGACCGAGACAGCGATGGCCGCGGACGTTGTGCTTCCGGTGCTGAACGCGTATGAGAAGTCCGGCACGTTTACGAATACCTGCGGCGATCTCCAGAAGTTGAAGAAGGCCGGGGAGACGAGTTCGGCAAAGAGCGATTTCGAAATTGTCGTGCGGATTGCACTGGCGATGGGCTTCGATGTTCACGGGTTAGTTGCTTTCGGCCACGGAACGCGGGCCGATATGGGGCAGTCGCGTGGCGCGCAATCGGGTGAGGCCGATCGTCACGCGGTCTGGCTCGATGCGCACGGGTTGGAACCGAAGATGTCGCCCTTCGATGCGATGGCGGTGCTGGATGAGATTCAACGCCTCGTTCCGGGTTACGACGTGTCGCGCATCAACCTGCTCTCCGGAAACGATGAGCCCACTAAATTGGTTCAGATCGATTTAGGCAACTACCAGTCGCGCACGGATCTTGTAGTCCCGTCCAACGACAGTCTATTCACCTCCGGAACCCTCGGGCGCTACTCGAATACACTGAACTCGGTAATCGAGAGCAAGATGCCGGACGCGAAGGCGCCGACGGATTCGGAAGTGATGGCGGATTAACGAAGGTTCAAGGTACAAGCTACAAGGTACAAGAGGTCAGCTAAGTCTCTCAGATTCGGCGGCACCCTCTTGCACCTTGAACCTTGCACCTGGCACCCCAAGGATTCAATGACCAACGCAATTACATTCATACTGACGGCCATCGTGAAAATCCTGATCACGATCTTCGTGCTGCTGACGGCAGTCGCATATACGGTCTGGCTGGAACGCAAGGTCGTGGGCCGGATGCAGAACCGATGGGGTCCTTCGCGCGTGGGCCCGTTCGGACTACTGCAGCCGCTGGCTGACGGCTTGAAGTTCATCTTCAAGGAAGACCTCACGCCACCGTACGTCCACCAATTCATTTACATCCTCGCGCCGATGCTCGCGGTCGTGATGGCGCTTACGGCAATTGCACTTGTACCGATTGGACCGGCGATTACCTTTGGTGGCGTTACTACGCCGATTCAGATTACCGGTGTAATGAATGCCCAGGGACACAGCACCGATATCGGAATCGGGCTGCTGATCCTGCTTGGGATTACATCGATCAGCGTTTACGGCGTGTCTCTGGCGGGCTGGTCGTCGAACAGCAAGTACTCACTCCTGGGTTCGCTTCGCGCGAGCGCGCAGATGGTGAGCTATGAGATCGCGCTTGGGCTTTCGCTCGTAGGGGTATTGATTACTTCCGGCACGTTCAGCCTGCGGAAGATCGTCGAGCAGCAACAAGGTGCGTTCTGGCACTGGAACATTTTCGGGCATTGGCAGTTTATTGCTTTCTTCATTTACATCATGGCGGCCTACGCGGAGACGAACCGGATTCCCTTCGATCTGCCCGAGGCGGAGACCGAGCTTGTCGCGGGGTATCACACCGAATACAGCTCGATGAAGTTCGCGATGTTCTTCATGGCCGAATACGCGAACATGATTACCGTCGCCTGCGTGGCGTCGGTGATCTTTCTCGGCGGATGGAGCGGCCCAGTTTGGGGACCGCCACTGGCACAATCGCTGATTCCGATTTTCTGGTTCCTGCTGCGGGTGTTCTTCTTCATTTTCCTTTACATCTGGATTCGCGGCACGCTGCCGCGATTCCGTTATGACCAGTTGATGGGCTTCGGCTGGAAATTCCTGCTGCCGTTGGCCATCGCGAACATCGTGATTACCGCGTTCGTCGTCGCGGTGAAGGGCTAATCGATGTTGCACCTGATACTGTTTCTGATCTTCGCGGCGTTCTGTGCCGGTGGCGCGCTGAACATGCTGATACAGCGCCACCCGATCAACAGCGCCCTGTCACTGATCGTCGTGATGGTTTCCCTGGCGATGCTCTACCTGCTGCTGGGCGCTGAATTCGTTGCGGCCATCCAGGTTATCGTTTACGCCGGCGCCATCATGGTGTTGTTCGTCTTCGTCATTATGTTGCTGAATGCAGGCGAGGAAGAGCACACGAAGGGCTCGCGCGTCGCGCTTATGTTTGGCTTCCCTGCCCTGCTGGTCGCCGCGGGCGTCGTGGCGTACACACTGGCACTGCGCAGCGGAAAGCTCCCACGGCTCGCTATCGGGCAGGTGCACGGCACCGCAGAAGCAATAAGCGACCTGCTCTTCACGAAATTCCTGCTGCCGTTTGAAGTCACCTCGGTACTGATACTGATCGCGATTATGGGTGCGGTTCTGCTGGCGAGGAAGGGAGGAACCGAATAATGGTTCCCCTGGTCTGGTACCTGTTGCTGAGCGCGTTCCTGTTCGCCTGCGGCGTGTGCGGATTCCTGATCAAACGCAACATCATCTCGATCTTCATGTCGATTGAGCTGATGTTGAATGCCGTGAACCTATCGTTCATCGCCTTCTCCGCGCACTGGAGCGTCATCAAGGGACAGCCGCTGCTCAGCGGCAATATTTTCGTATTCTTTGTTATGGTCGTCGCGGCAGCCGAAGCGACGGTCGGACTCGCAATCATCATTGCTATTTTCCGGACGCGTGAAACACTGAACGTCGACCGCGTGAACCTTTTGAAATTATGACCTCACATTTCTGGGCATATTTGTGGATCATCCCCCTGCTGCCGGCGGCGGGTGCAGCCCTCAACGGCCTGTTGGGCAAACGGTTTTCGAAGCCGGTTGTGAATGCGATCGCGCTCGGCTCAACAGGGCTGGCGTTTGCATGGGCGTTGAGAGTTGCTATCGGATTCCTGGCGGGCGGATCGCAGCCGATTGCAGAACACTACGGAACCTGGATCCGCGCGGGCGCGTTCTCGGCGAGCTTCGGGCTCTATCTCGATCAGCTCTCGATGGTCATGCTGCTGGTTGTGACCGGGGTTGGATTCCTGATCCACATCTACTCTGTCGGGTACATGGCGCATGAGGGCGGGTATTACCGGTTCTTCTCGTATCTGAACCTGTTCATGTTCTTCATGCTCACGCTGGTGCTGGCGGACAATTACCTGCTTATGTTCGTCGGCTGGGAGGGCGTGGGCCTGGCGTCCTACCTGCTGATCGGGTTCTATTTCCTGCGGCAGTCGGCGGCGAATGCGGGCAAGAAGGCGTTCATCACGAACCGGGTTGGCGATTTCGGATTCCTGATCGCCCTCTTCCTGCTGATCAAACACTTTGGAACTCTGCAGTACGGAGATGTTTTCCAGCAGGTGGCGCAGAGGTTCCCCGGAGCGGAAGCCGCACCCGGATTGCTGACGGCGATCGCGATCCTGATGATGGTGGGTGCTGCCGGAAAATCGGCGCAGATTCCGCTGTATGTCTGGCTGCCGGATGCCATGGAAGGTCCGACCCCAGTCTCTGCACTGATCCATGCGGCGACGATGGTAACGGCCGGCGTCTACATGGTTGCGCGTTCGAATCCGATCTTCAGCCGGTCACCAGAGGCGTTGGCGGTAGTGGCAGTGATCGGCGCGGTGACGGCACTGTTCGCGGCAACGATCGGCATTGCGCAAACGGACATAAAGCGTGTGCTGGCGTATTCAACGATCTCGCAACTCGGCTATATGTTCCTGGCGTGCGGAGTGGCCGCGTACTCGGCCGGCATTTTCCACCTTATGACGCATGCGTTCTTCAAAGGACTGCTCTTCCTCGGCGCCGGTTCGGTGATACATGGCGTCGGCGGCGAGCAAGATATGCGGAACATGGGCGGGCTCAGAAAGTACATGCCTTGGACTTTCGGCGTGATGTTTGTCGCAACGTGCGCGATTTCAGGAATCCCGGGCTTTGCCGGATTCTTTTCGAAGGACGAAATCCTTTGGCAGGCATACAGCAGTCCGCACGGCAGTTGGGCGCTGTGGCTGGTCGGCGTGATCACGGCGTTCATTACCAGCTTCTACATGTTCCGCCTGCTCTTCATGACCTTCTGGGGTGAGTACCGCGGACCGCTTGGAGCGGCACACCTCACGCATGAAACTCAGCCGCACGGAACTCACGGTTCCACCGAACACGCGCAGCATACGCATCAAGTTCCAATAGGCGGACAGCAGACGGTTGCACATGCGCCCAGCACGGATGAATCGGCGCATCACGGAACGCCGCACGAGAGTCCGTGGGTGATGCTTGCGCCGCTGGTTGTTCTTGCCGTTCTCTCTATTGTGGGCGGGTGGATCGGCATTGGAAACAGATTTGAGAACTTCCTGACGCCGGTTGTCGGGCAAGCGCAGGCCGGCTTAGCGACACCAGCAGCAGGCGTTGAAGCGGCAACCGGCCACGAATCAGCGGCGGAAAATGAAAGCGAAAAGACAACGGAATCTGCACTGATGTGGACGTCTATTTTCCTGGCGTTTGCGGGCGCGGGCCTAGCGTGGCTCCTGTATGTCAAGCGGCGCGATCTGCCCACGAAGATTTCTGACAAGCTCGGCGGCGTGTACGCGGCGGTATTGAATAAGTATTACGTAGACGAACTGTATTACAACGTCATCATCCACCCGCTGGTGCAGGGCTCGACGAAAGTCCTGTGGCGCGGAGTGGATGCCGGACTGATCGATGGGAGCGTGAACAACGCCGCTATCGGCGCGCAACACGCTTCCGATAATGTCCGCCACATGCAATCCGGCAACATTCGCTCGTATGCCGGATGGGTCGCCACGGGAGCGGCGGCGATACTTCTCTACATGATCTGGATGGGAACGCGATGAGCAGCCTAGAGAATTTGAACCATATCATCCTCACGCTCGTGACGTTCTTGCCCGCTGCGGGCGCGGTATTGCTATTGTTCTTCCCGCGGCGCGATCGCGACATTCGGTGGTTCGCCCTTGGCATCTCGATCATCACATTCTTTGTTTCTCTGCACTTGCCGGCGCGGTTTGTTGCGCATCAGCCTGGCTTCCAGTTCGAGCAGAACGTGCAATGGATCAGCACACCGAATATTCACTACCACCTGGGCATCGACGGTATCTCCATGTGGCTGGTGGTACTGACCACTCTTCTGGTGCCCTTCTGTGTCATGATTTCGTGGCACTCGATTCACGAGCGGGTGAAGGAATTCTTCATTCTGCTGCTGCTGCTTGAGTCGGCCATGATCGGCGTCTTCATGGCGCTGGACCTCTTCCTGTTCTACTTCTTCTGGGAAGCGACGCTGATACCGATGGCCCTACTCATCGGAATGTACGGCCACGAGCGGCGGATTTATGCGGCGGTAAAGTTCTTCCTGTACACGATGATTGCCTCGGTCTTCATGCTGGCCGCGATCTTGTGGCTGTACGCGAAGACTGGGACATTCGAGTTCACTAAATTGCAGCAGATGATCCAGGCTGGACAGGTTCCAGGATTCGCTGGGGCGGCGACGCTTCTCTTCCTCGGCTTCTTCATCGCCTTTGCCGTCAAAGTTCCGCTCTTCCCCCTGCACACGTGGTTGCCGGACGCGCACGTGGAAGCGCCAACCGCCGGTTCCGTCCTGCTCGCCGGCGTTCTACTGAAGATGGGTACGTACGGCCTGTTGCGATTCAACCTCGGACTATTCCCCGAGCAGTCGCGGCAAAACCAGGGTTGGATCATCGCGCTAGCTATTGTGGGTATTATCTACGGCGCGCTCGTCGCGATGGTTCAGCCGAACATGAAGAAACTGATCGCGTATTCGTCGGTCAGCCACCTGGGCTTTGTCGTACTCGGCATCTTCAGCTTCACCCAGTTGGGGATCGATGGCGCGGTGTACCAGATGCTGAACCACGGCATCTCGACCGGCGCATTGTTCATCCTCGCTGGCATCATCTACGAGCGCCGCCACACTTACGATCTGAAGCAGTACGGCGGACTGGCGACGCCAATGCCGGTGTACGCGACGTTCTTCCTCATCATTACGCTGTCGTCGATCGGTCTGCCGCTTATGAACGGATTCGTCGGCGAGTTCCTGGTTCTGAGCGGTGCATTCCAGGCGAAGGCGATTTTCGGAATCCTGGCGGCGAGCGGAGTGATCTGGTCAGCCTGCTACATGTTGTGGATGTATCAGAGAGTCTTCTACGGAAATGTTACGGTCCCGGTGAATAATTCCCTTCCCGATCTTGATAACCGCGAACGGACGACGTTGTGGCCACTCGCACTGCTGGCCCTCGTTATGGGCATCTGGCCGGCTGCATGGATGAACTCCATCGACGCGGCCGTAACCAGAAGCGTACAGCAGGTGATAGGAGCACCGGTGCAAGCAAGGAATGGACCCGTGGCAATCGGCGCCGCCGGGAGTGGCGCGGTGAAAACTGTCGCGGAGGTGAATGGACGATGAATCCGATTCCTTCCGTCGATTACATCCGTATACTGCCTGAGATTGTACTGACCGTGTTCGGCACAATCGTCATGATGATTGATCCTCTGCTGGACGACCACAACGATCGCAAGTCGCTGGGAATCGTATCGGCGATCGGCGTGCTTTGCGCGATCGGGGCAACGCTATTCCAGGCACAGCCGCAATACCATGGCGATGGTTTCTTCCAGATGGTCCGCGTCGATGCCTTCAGCATCTTCTTCCACATGGTTGTGCTGATAGTCGCGCTGGCCGCTATCCTGATGTCGTTCGAGTACCTTTCAGTACAGCATCTGAAGCACGGCGAATATTACGGCCTGATCCTCTTCGGCGCCGTCGGTATGGGCCTGATGTCGTCGGCTATTGAACTGGTCCTGATCTTCATCGCTTTGGAGATCTCGTCGATTTCAACCTACATCCTCGCCGGGTTTCGGCGGAAGCACGCAGAGAGTACCGAATCGTCTATTAAATATTTCCTGCTGGGATCGTTCGCGACCGGGTTCTTCCTATACGGTGTGGCGCTGATGTTCGGCGCTACAGGTTCCACGCAAATCGATACCATCGCAGCCGCGCTTAAGCAGAACACGCCGGCGCTGGCATATGTCGCAATGGCGCTGATGTTCGTGGGACTGGGATTCAAGGTTGCCGCCGTGCCGTTCCAGACGTGGACGCCCGACGTGTACGAAGGCGCGCCTGCCCCGGTGGTCGGATTCATGTCCACGGCACCGAAGGCGGCTGCCTTTGCGGTGCTTCTGCGAGTTCTATTCGGAACCGGAGCGCCGGGGTGGTTCTGGTTCATCTGGGTGGCAGCGGCCCTTTCAATGACGATTGGTAACCTGGGCGCACTGGTTCAGTCGAATGTGAAGCGTCTGCTGGCTTATTCATCCATCGCCCATGCCGGGTATCTGCTCGTCGCTTTTGCGGCGGTGAAAGATATGGAAAACGGCATCTCTGCGGCGATGTTCTACGCGGCGTCGTACGCTGCGATGAACGTTGGGGCATTCGCCGTGATCAGCCATTTTGCCAGCGCCGGAGAAAAGTACGTCCAGGTCGACGACTACGCGGGACTGGGGCGTCGCGCGCCCGTGCTGGCGGCGATCTTGACGGTCTTCCTGCTATCGCTGATTGGAATTCCAGTCACGGGCGGGTTCTTCGCGAAATTCTATGTGTTCAGCGCGGCATTGAAGTCCAGCCTGGTCTGGCTGACGATCATCGGGGTTGTGAACAGCGCGATAGGGGCTTACTACTACCTTCGCGTGATCGTCATGATGTACATGCGCGAACCGAAGACGGATGCGCCCGTCCCGGGGATCCCGTTCGGACTTGGAGCTGCGCTTACGATCAGCCTCGCGTTTACGATCTACCTCGGCGTTCTGCCGAACCGCGTGTTGGGATACGCATTGCAGTCGGCCAGGGACCTGCTTCACTGACTGGCTGGTTATTGACTGACAGCGACTGGCGTCAACGGGAGCGCGTGCTTTTCACTCTGTTGCGCGCGCCAGGTCCCGTCGTAGAAATACGGCCAGTGCGACGAAGAAAACGATAATCGCGTAGACGATCGTTGCCGCACTTGAGGTTCGCAACCCGGGGGCCGCGGAACCCTCGAAGTCTCTCACGGTTTTTGTCACAAGCAGAGCCACGGGCGCCAAATAAATGAGCTTGGGCGCAAACTGAATGGCGATCAGGGGAATCGCCGTAAGCAGGCCAATCGTCGCCGTTGTTGCGAAAATCGGCGGCACAAGCAAACCGAAAAATAGTCCCACGGTCTCCACTGCCACGGTCGCGACGAGTACGTTTACTGCAAAGTGCGCAATGCCATGGATCGGGTATCCGGCCCGGGTTGACAATACCACACCCAGAACCGAGACCGCCGCGCAATAGACGGCGATCGCTGATGTGATTCCGACCAACACTCCCAGCAGATAATGCCAACGTTCGACCGCCTTGGAAAGAATGGAAGGAAGGCGTCGTGTACGCATGTCGGTATTCACGGCCGAGGTCGAGAGAAACATTCCGAACAGCACGGCAAACCACATCTGCTGCTCGACGAAGAAGCGCGCATCTTCGTAGTTCGAGCGGTGGACGACGGCGGCCATCATGGAACTCATGAAGAGCACGTAGCCGAACATGGTCAACAGGATCCAGCGCTGGTCGCGAAGGTGGTTGCCGGCAATGAGGAGCACGTTCCTCATTGTTTCGACTCCGGCCCGGACGCGGCCAGGCGCAGAAACATCTCCTCAAGGCTTTCGCGCACCGGATTGATGCTGACCACTTCCCCGCCCGCGGACCATATGCGCTCGATAATTTCGCGCTGACGTGCGCGCTCGACCTCGAGCACGAGAAAACCGTTTTGCGACGTCGCACCGGAAAACATCTCTTCTCCAACTCCCCGCGCGACGACAGAGCATCGGTCGGCATTCTCCAGCAGTTCGGAGATTGTGCCGACCCGCACCAACTCTCCCTTGCGCAGAATACCTATACGGTCACAGACGGCTTCGACCTCGGAAAGCAAATGAGAGCTCACGAAAACCGTCTTGCCGGCGCGTTTCAACTCCAGTAGAAGTTCGCGGACCATTACGCGCGCGACAGGGTCGAGCGCCGAAGTCGGTTCGTCGAGAATCAGCAGATCGGGGTTATTGACGATGGCCTGCGCGAGGCCGACTCTCTGTTGCATACCGCGCGAGAGTTTCATGGTGATGCGGTTGCTGGCGTCCGATAGTCCGAGGCGGTCGATAGCGATTCGTGCGGCGCGGCGTGGCTGGGGAACCTTGTTCAGACGCGCATAAAAGTCGATCAGTTCCACAACTCTACGATTGTGAAGCGCAAGATTTTCCGCCAGGAAGCCAACGCGGCTGCGCGTGGGTGCGTCTCCGAATTCCTGCCCGAGCATTCGGCCTCGACCGGCGGTGGGATGCATGAAGCCCATGGCGAGATGAATGGCTGTCGTTTTGCCGGCGCCGTTGGGCCCGAGAAAGCCGAATATCTCACCCGGCTGGACGGCGAGGGAGAAGTCGTGGAGCGCACGAAGACGCCGGCGACGAAAACCCACACGGTAATCCTTCGTCACGTGTTGATACAGCAACACCGGCTCAGTCATTCGAGAATAGGGGGATACCTATTAGATGTCAGAAGCGGCTGAGGGCGCCACTAGTGTGTTGTGAGAGCCCGGAACGCAGATAACTGATTTATTTAAGCAATACTTAAGCATTTTAAAGCAACCTACAGAAAACAATAGAGCCCCGGATGTTCTCCGGGGCTCTTCTTGCAAACGAGTATTTAGACAGCTGGGACCTTGAGGAAGATCATGACCCAGATGAACAGCACGAGCGACTCGACGAATGCGAGACCGAGAATGAGCGCGAGCTGAATGCCGGGGCGGGCAGCAGGGTTGCGGGCGAGGCCTTCGCAGGCCGATGAGGCGACCATTCCCTGGCCGATGGCGGCGCAGGCCACAGCAATGCCGAGACCGATCGCGGCGAGTGCCCAGCTTCCGACTCCGGTGTTACCGGCGTTGGTCGTAGCGGCGGCACCTTGTGCAAATGCAGGCATGGCGGCAAACGCGAATGCCATGACGACTAGAACGAGTTTACGCATTGGTATTTCTCTCCTATAAATCGCCGCCAGTTGGTGGTTGACGTTCCATCCTGGGGGACGGATGCCCTCACGCTGTAACGGCGGAAAACTGTACTGCTTCTTAGTGCTCGTGGGCCGTTGCCTCCGCGATGTAAACCATCGGCAGGAGGACAAAAATATAGGCCTGGACGAACGCTACCATCGCGTGCAGACCGATGAACGCGATAGGCAGACCGAGCGGAATGAGCGAGAAGAACGCCATCGTCACCATTTCGCCGGCGAACATGTTGGCGAAAAGACGGATGGTGAGCGACATTACGCGTGCCAGGTGACTGAAAATTTCAATTGGGAAAATGAGGAATGCGAGCCACCATACGGGGCCGAAGAAGTGCAGGAAGTAGCGGAACCCGTTCATCTTCAGGCCAACGACGTGGTAGTAGACCCAGCTTACGAGAGCGCAACCAAACGGAACGTAGGGAAAGCTGGTGGGCGACTCAAAGGCGGGTACAAGTCCTATCAGATTCGAGAACAGAATGAAGATTCCGAGCGCTGCGAGATAGGAGTCGTACTTCTTGTGGTGATGTCCGATGATCTCGCGTCCCTGGTCGGCAATGAAGCTGTGAATCCCCTCAAAGAGATGCTGGATGAAGTTCGGTTTGTCGACCGACAAGGTGACTCGCAGCAGGACAAAGAGCAGGAGCGCGAAGAGAAAGACAAAAATCTGCATCGCAACGAAGTTAGCGATGGGTGCCTGCGGATGCGCCACGTGAATGCCTAGCGCCGCAAGCATGCTGTTTACAGGGCCAGCGAGCAGCTGATTGAGCAGAGCTGTGAAAGGAAGCTGATGCATTTAAATCTTCAGGTAAACGGTAAATTAGAGTCCGCGTCGGAGGGCGGTGAAACCTTCGTATCCGGCCTCGAACATCATGGCCGGAACGGGCATGCACAGACCCACCAGGAAGCCCGGTAGACTCCCCGGCCAACTTAGAAATATAGCATACCCGGCCAATCCTACCAATAAGATACGGGAGATGAAGCGGAAGACGATGGCTGTTCCCTTCTCTCGCGAGTGACCCACGACGATGCGCTCGCCGAGAGCGTTTACGGCCGATACCAGGGAGTGAAAATTCCAGTAAGCGAGCGCAGCGCCCACGAAGAAGGCTAACCCGGAATGAAACCCATACACGGCGAAGCAGGCGAAGGTGCCTGCTATCCCAAGAACGAGAGTTCCGCGCGTTATCCGTTGGATCGCAGCACCGTAGAACCGTTCGGCGGGTGAGTCGGGATCTGGCGGTGGCCCCGGGGTGTCGTCTGGCGCGAAATCTGGGCCGGCTTCAGTCTTGTTCGTCATCGCTTCGCAGGGCCATACGAATCATCGAGACGAACCCGGAGATCACACCGAAGATGACCCCGGCGACAACGATCCATTTCGTGTGCAGCCAGTAGTCGAGGCCGGTGCCGACCAGGTATCCGAGCAGGACCGCGGCCGGGAGAATGAACCCAATCTCGGAGTATCGAACGAGCGTGACCAGCGGGTTCTGTTTTTCTTGGGCCATGGGGAGAGATTACCGCAGTCAGACTCAGCAGTCACCATTCAGGTGTAGAGTGGCCGAAATAGAACAAGGCGCAAGGAGTCTTTCCCGGAGACTTCCTGCGCCTTAGCTTGGGTTCTGCTATCTGACCGCCTGCGCGATGCTGGTTACGTTTCCGGCCGCGCTCAGAGACCAGTTGACGAACTGCATGAAGGCGTTCGGGAAGACACCGATTCCGATCGTCCCCAAGGCCGTTACTGCCAGGGCCGTGGTCATGCCAGGCGTGAGGTGGATGGGTTCGGCATCGGCCGCCTGCTTCATGAACATGGCGTTGGCAACGCGCATGTAGTAGTAGAGCGCGACCACCGCGTAGAGGACGCCAACGGAAGCCAGCACGTAATGCCCGGTCTCCATGAGGCTGAGGAAGATGAAGTACTTGCCCCAGAAGCCCGCCAGCGGCGGAATGCCGGCCAGCGACAGCAGGAAGAAGAGCATGAGGACGGCTTCGACCGGACGCTTGAAGTAGAGGCCCGCGATGTCGTCGATCTCGTCGCCAATTATGTTGCGCCGCCGGAGCGAGGTGATGACCGCAAACGCGCCGAGGTTCATAAAGGCGTATACGAGCAGGTAGAAGAGAATGCCGCGAATGCCCGTCTGGTTACGAATATTGTCGCTGGCAACGAGGCCGAGCAGCATGTAGCCAACGTGCGCGATGGATGAGTACGCCAGGAGGCGCTTGAGGTTGGTCTGCGTAATCGCCGCAAGGTTTCCGCCGGTGAGGGTGGCAAGCGAGACGAAAACGAGCAGCGGCATGTAGAGGCTGCGGATGGGGTAGAAGCCGAACAAGAAAACACGGAGCAGCAGCGCCCATCCGGCGGCCTTCACGGCCACAGACATAAACCCAGTGATGCTGGTCGGCGCGCCTTCGTAGGCATCCGGCGCCCACTGGTGGAACGGAACGGCGGCGATCTTGAAAAGCAGTCCGGTTGCGGTCGTCAGCAGGGCGACGATGATGATGGGATCGTGCGGATTCTGGGCGAAACGATCCTGCAGTTTTTCGGCGATCACGCCCAAGTTTGTCGAACCGGAGAGCCCGTAGAGCAGTGACAGTCCGTAGGCAAAAATGCCAGACGAGAATGCTCCCAGCAGCAGGTACTTCAGGGCGGCTTCATTCGAACGCTGATCGCGCCGCAGGAACCCGACGAGCACATAAGTCGAGATAGCCATGAGTTCCAGGCCGATGAAGAGAAGAACGATGTCGTAGCCGCTGGCCATGCACATCATGCCGACGACGGAGAACAGCATGAGGGCGTAGAACTCGCCGTGGTCCTCGCGCTCGATTTCCAGGTAACGGACGGAGATCAAGATGGCGACCGCGGTACCGAGCAGGAAGAGGTAGTAGAAGTAGATCGCGAAACGGTCGAGCGCCATTGCCGGGTGGCCGAGACTGTCGATGAAGCCCGGGAACATATTGATGACAACGTCGGCCTTCTCAGCGCGCAGGAATTGCAGGTGTAGCTTTACCGTGGCGGCGAACGCGAAGGCCACACCACCGAGCGCCGTGAGGGCATTGATACGCTTCCATTGTTTAGGGAGCACGAGATCGATGATGAGGATGCCGAGCGCAAACAGCGTCAGCATGATCATCGGGAGCGATAACGCATAGTTCACCGCGTACTCACTGTTGTGCGCCAGAATCGAACTCAACCATCCGGTCACGATCGTTTCCCTTCCGACTTACTGCACGCCCGCGGCAAGCTTCGGCTGCGGTGCGGTTTGCGAATTTCGACTCACATCTGCTGACTGCGGCAGATGTGGGGCACCAACTGGCGCAGTCGCGTTTTGAATTCCATTTGGCGCCTGGACGCGCATGACGATCTCGTTCACAGGCTGCTCCAGAATTTGGAAGAGCGGCTTCGGGTAGATTCCGATAGCGAATGCCAGCACAACGAGCGGAACGAAGGTCGCAAGCTCGCGAGGCGTGAGATCCGCCAATTTCTCGTTTTTCGGGTTGGTAACCTTGCCGAAGTAGACTCGCTGATAGAGCCAGAGCAGGTAGGCCGCGGCGAGAACTACGCCGGGGACGGCCCAGATGGCCCACGCCTTGTTCGCCATGAAGGCGCCCTGCAGAATCGTGAACTCGCCGACGAAGCCGTTCAGCAGCGGAAGGCCCATCGAGGACAGGAAGACGATCAGCGTGATGGTCGCGTACACAGGCATCACGTTGCCGATGCCGCCGTATTCTGCGATTTCGCGCGTATGTCGCCGCTCATACAGGATGCCGACAATCAAGAACAGTGCGCCAGTAGAAATGCCGTGATTGATCTGCTGGATCACCGAACCCGAGATACCGGTCCAGTTGAGTGCAAAGATGCCGAGAGTACAGAAGCCGAGGTGGCTGACCGAGGAGTAGGCCACCAGTTTCTTCATGTCCTTCTGCATCAGAGAGACCAGCGCGCCGTAGATGATGCCGATGATCGACAGAGCGATCATCCAGTTGCGTACTGCCGGGTACTGAACCACGGCCGGGAAGAACGGCAGCGAGAAGCGGATCAGTCCATACGTTCCCATCTTCAGCAGGACGCCTGCGAGGATGACCGAACCGGCCGTGGGGGCTTCGACGTGCGCGTCCGGAAGCCACGTGTGGAACGGGAACATCGGGACCTTGATGGCAAATCCGAGGAAGAAGCCTACGAAGAGCAGGATGCCCGCGGTCGGACCGTAAACCTGCGGAATCTTCCAGGCGGTCTGGTAGAGGCTCGGAATATCGAAGGTGTAGATGCCGGTCTGCGCGTGATTGAAGAAGTACAGGAACAGCACGCTCAGCAGCATGAACACGGAGCCGAACAGCGTGTACAAGAAGAACTTGATGGCGGCGTAGAGTTTGCGGGGGCCGCCCCAGATGCCGATCAGCAGATACATTGGGACCAGCATTGCTTCCCAGAAGACGAAGAACAGGAAGAAGTCGAGCGACATGAATACGCCGAGCATGCCAGTCTGCAGCACGAGAAACCAGACGTAATATTCCTTGGTGCGGTCCTGGATCGCTTCCCATGACGACAGGATCGAGATCGCCCCGAGTAGCGTCGTCAGTATGATGAGCAGGAACGAGATGCCGTCAATTCCGAGGTGATAGCCCGCGCCGATAGTCGGGATCCAGTTGTTCGCGGCGCCTTCGATGAACTTGAAGCCGGGCTCGCTCTTCACCGCCCAGAACCACGGAATCAGCGGCAGGGACACGGCGAATCCTGCCATGGCGAAGATGTTCGCCAGCCAACGGATCGCGTTCTTGTTCTCCTTCGGAACGAAGAGGAGAATCAGCGCCCCCACAAGGGGTGTGAACAAAATGATCGAGAGAATATGTTGATACATAAAAGTTCTCAGTTCCTGTTCTCAGTCACCAGACTGAGCGTCGAGCTTTGGCCCATTAAAGGCTTGCTGCGTTTGAATGCGACCGACAATCCAGATCACGAGCGCCCCTACAACCAGCGCCAGGACGAACAGTACGATAGAAAGAAACCAATGCACGCTGAGCCACTGCCAGGTTGTTCCCGGAACGAAGTAGTACGACGATAGACCGACCAGTCCGAAGATCATGACCAGCGCGTACCATTGCACCAGTCCCCACTGGGTGAGTCGGGCCAGGTAACCGAGCCCACGCGTCGCGTAAGCCGAGCCGTTGACGAACAGCCCGTCGATGATCCACTTGTCCCATGCGTTCGAAAGCGTACCGCTGAACTTCGTCAGCCAGCCCGCGCCATTTACTCCGCCATCAATGACATTCGCGTCGAACACCCAGAGCGCATCGCCGAGTCCCTGCGCGCCGAGGCGAACGGGGCCGAGTTTGCGCCGGCCAGTGAAGAGGTAGTCGTAGAGTTCGTCGACCCAATACTTATTGAACAGCGTGCGATACACCGGCGGAGCCACCTCGTTGATCGGCTCCTTGTAGTCCTTGTCAGCGTCTTTGTAGAAGCGGCGGCCGAAGTACCAGCCGAGCAGCGCAGCCGCGATCGATGCGCCCATCAGGATGTACTCAAACGGCTCAATCTCATGCGCATTGTGCGGAGCACCCGCAGCAGCTTCGCCCTCTTTCGCAGCTTGGTTCACCGCAGCAGCCTGATTCGCGGCCTGCTCACCTTCGGTCAACTTCGAGGGATTTGCACCTTCAACCAGTCTCCCTTCCGGATTCGCTCCGAGGGCCTCAGCGGTTGTAGTCGCACCGTGAGCTTCGACGGCGAACACCGGTTCCAGGAACTTCTCGAACCGATTGCTTCCGCCGAGCGAAGCCGGTACTCCGAGATACCCGGCGAAGATCGCGCCCACCGCGAGGATCATGAGCGGCACGGTCATTGTCTTAGGGGACTCGTGGATGTGGTGCTCAACCTCGTGGCTCATGCGCGGCTTGCCGTAGAAGGTCAGGTAGATGAGCCGGAACATGTAGAACGCAGTCATCAGTGCTGTGATGAAGCCGATCGCCCAGAGGACTCGACTGCCATGCGGGCTGCTCCATGTCTGCCAGAGGATCTCGTCCTTGGAGAAGAAGCCTGCCAGACCAGGAATTCCCGCGATTGCCAAAGTTCCGATGAACATGGTCCGGAAGGTTGTCGGGATCTTCTTTCCGAGATCGCCCATGAACCGCATGTCCTGTTCGCCGCTCATGGCGTGGATGACTGAGCCGGAGCCGAGGAACAGCAGGGCCTTGAAGAACGCATGCGTGAAGACGTGGAAGACACCGGCAGCGAACGCCCCGACACCCAGCGCCAGGAACATGTAGCCGAGCTGTGAAACGGTGGAGTAGGCGAGCACGCGTTTTATGTCGTTCTGGACGAGGCCGATGGAGGCGGCGAAGATGGCCGTCACCGCTCCCACTACTGCGACGATCTCCATCGAGAGCGGAGCAAGCTGATAAAGGGCATTCGAACGCGCCACCATGTACACGCCGGCGGTGACCATCGTCGCGGCGTGGATCAGTGCTGAAACCGGCGTCGGACCTTCCATTGCGTCGGGCAGCCAGACGTACAGTGGCAGTTGCGCCGATTTACCGCAGGCGCCCACAAAGAGCGCTATGGTTGCCAATGTGATCCAGTGATCGCCGATCTGGTAATTGCCGACCGCAATGGCGTGGTTGATCTCGGTGAACTTCGCTGTACCGAAGTACCACATGAGGGTGAGGGTGCCGATCAGGACACCAGCATCACCGATGCGGTTGACTATGAAGGCCTTGTTGGCGGCGGTCGAGGCGGAGTGTTTCTGGAAATAGAAGCCGATCAGCAGGTACGAGCACAGGCCCACGCCTTCCCACCCGACGAACATCATCAGGTAGTTGTTACCGAGCACGAGCGTGAGCATGGCGAACATGAACAGGTTCAGGTACCCGAAGAACCGGTAGTACCCGCCTTCATGTGCCATGTAGCCGACCGAGTAGATGTGGATCAGCATCCCGATGCCGGTTACAAAGAGCAGCCAGATGCACGAAAGAGGATCGAGGAGGAAGCCGGCGTCGGCGGTGAAATTCGCGAGATGGCCGCCAACTGCCGTGAACGGGACGCTGCCGGTATTATCGCCGAGCCAGGTGTAAACCACTTTTTCGAAATGAGGCTGGCCGCTATGCGTGAACTGCCAGACCGAACCGCAGGCCCACAGAAACGCCAGCACCACCACGCCGACGCAAATCGCGTTCACCGCTTGCTTGCTGATGCGCCGCCCGAAAAAGAACATCGAGGCCGCGCCGAGCATCGGCAGCAGGGGGATGATCCAGATGTGTTCGAGAAACATCGTTTTATCTCAGTTCCCGGTTCTCAGTTCCCAGTCCGTCTCACTGGGTTCTTCGTTCCTCGTTCTTAAATGCTTCTTCTCGTACCCAGAACCTCGTACCTCGTACCCTCTCACCACTTCAGCAGATCCACTTCGTCCATGTTCACCGTTTCCTTGTTGCGGAAGAAGGCGATGAGAATGCCGAGCCCGACGGCGGCTTCGGCGGCCGCATCTGCCACGACGAAGATGGAGAAGATCTGGCCTTGCAGGTTCCAGAGCCGCGAAAATGCCACCAGGTTCAGGTTGACCGCGTTCAAAATCAGCTCAATCGACATCAGGATGATGACCACGTTGCGGCGGGTCAGCACGCCAATGACGCCGATGATGAACAGCGCCGCAGCGACAACCAGGTAGTGCAGTGTTGTGATCTCGCCCATAACTAAACTCTCTTCTTCGCCATGACCACGGCGCCGACGATCGCGACCAGCAGCAGCAGGGACGCGATTTCAAAGGGCATCATGTAATTCCGGTAAAGCTCGATCCCGATGCGCTGGGTGTTCGGGGCTTCGGGAAGATTCCTGGCAAACTCGACTGTAGTCGGGAAGATGCTCTGCCCGTGATGCAGCACATAGACCAACAGCGCACCTAACGCCACGGCCGCCAGCAGTGCCACAAACCATTGCTTGTTGAAGCGCTCTTCCAGTTCGGCCTTCTCGATGTTCACCAGCATGATCACGAACAAGAAGAGCACCATGATGCCGCCGGCATAGAGGACGATCTGGACGCCAGCGACGAATGGGGCGTAGAGCATGAGGTAGAGCCCAGCCAACGCAAGAAGCGTGAAAATCAGTGCCAGCGCCGAGTGAACCGGGTTGCGCCGCGTGATCGTAACGAGCGCACCGGCTACTGCGACAATCGAAAGGAAGTAGAAGAAAAAAGTTGTAGCTACAGGTGTCATCGCGAGTACACCGTCGGCGAGGGGCCTTTCTCCAGGCGCTCGCGGTCAAGAATGAAACCTTCGCGGCTGTACAGCGCCGCCTCGTAATCCTGGCTCAGCTCGAGCGCGTCGCTCGGGCAAGCCTCTTCGCACAAGCCGCAGAACATGCAACGGCTCGTGTCGTACGCGAACGTCCGCAGCTCTTTTTTCTTCGTGACCGGGTTGCGTTCGCTGGTGATCTTGATCAGCTTTTCCGGGCAAGCCAGCGCGCAAAGCTCGCAGGCAATGCACAGCGTCTCGCCGGTGTCCGGATTGACGTTCATGCGCGGCTGGCCACGATAGCGTTCGGCAATCTCAGGACGCTCCAGCGGATACTGCTCGGTGATGACCTCGTCCGGATGCTGGTAACGGAATGTCACCGAGAGTCCCTTAATGAGGTCGACGAGAAAAACCTTGCGAAGCAGAGGAGCGATACTCACCGCAACACCCCCAGAACGCTTTGGGTCGCCGGCGTAAACAGACCCACCAGCGCAACCAGAATCACCACGGCCAGCGAGATCGGCAGCAGAACCTTCCAGCCGACCTTCATAAGCTGGTCGAAGCGGTACCGCGGGAATGTTCCGCGATACCAGATGTAGAGGTACATGAAGAACGCGACCTTGATCGAGAACCAGTACATGTCGAGCACGCGGTCGCGAACGCCCGGGATGAGCAGTACGATCCCTATCAAACCGAGCAGGGCGCCGAAAGCCGCGAGGCCGAGCGTTTGAATTTTGAACTGTGGAATCCGCGGCATGCGAATGGTGCCGAGAAAACACATGCCCGCGAGGATCAGGAAAGTCAGTGCCGGAAAGAGGCCGAAGGCGATGTCCCACGAACGGCCGGGCAGCCAGTTGGGGAAAGGCCGCAGCCATCCGCCGAGCCAGAGCGTAACAGCGATCGAGCTGACGGCGATCATCGCCGCGTATTCCGCCAGGAAGAAGAGAGACCAGCGAAAGCCCGAGTACTCAGTGTGGAACCCGGCGACGAGTTCCGATTCGGCTTCCGGCAGATCGAACGGTGCACGGTTGGTCTCGGCAACCATGGCAATGGCGAAGACCGCGAACGCGACGAACCCCAACGGGAACATGCTGAAGATGAACCAGGTGTGCTGGGCCTGCTGCGCCTCGACGATGCCGAGCATGCTCAACGTGCCGACGCCGGTTGCGTTGAAACTCGTCATCATGACCGCCGAGATGATCGCCAGACCCATCGCCACTTCGTAACTCACCATCTGCGCCGAACTGCGCAGCGAGCCCATCAGGGGATAGTGCGAGTTCGAAGACCATCCGGCCATGATGATGCCGAGGACGCCGAGGGACGAAACGCCCAGCATGAACAGCACGCCGATATTCATGTCGGTGACGGCGTGGGTGCGGCCGAACGGAATGACGAGATAGGTTGTGAATGCCGTCATCATCACCGCAACTGGCGCGAACCAGAAGACTACCTTGTCGGCCTCATCGGGGATGATGTCTTCCTTAATCAGGAGCTTCAGGGCATCGGCGAAGGGCTGCAGAAGGCCGTGCGGTCCGACTCGCATGGGCCCGAGGCGGATCTGCATATGCGCAAGGATCTTCCGCTCCAGCCAGTTCATCGCGATGACGGC
This sequence comes from Terriglobia bacterium, assembly GCA_032252755.1. Taxonomy (NCBI): domain Bacteria; kingdom Pseudomonadati; phylum Acidobacteriota; class Terriglobia; species Terriglobia bacterium. The sequence continues at coordinate 47,244 of JAVUPY010000071.1, read as the reverse complement.
GATGGAAACGGCAAGGAAGATCACCAGGATGTAGATGGTGGCCCAGATGTAGTTCCCTGCTTCGCCGGGGGTCACGTTAGAGTGCAGATAGTTCAGAAAGGCGCCCATTACCGGTCCACCTCTCCCAGGACGATGTCGAGCGTTCCGATGACGGCGACGACGTCGGCAACCAACATGCCGCGCACCATCAGGTCGAGCGCCTGGAGATTGACGAAGGATGGCGGCCGCACGCGAATTCGATAAGGCTGCGTGGAGCCGTCACTGACGATGAAGTAACCGAGTTCGCCCTTAGGCGCCTCGATAGAGTGGTAAATCTCGCCGACCGGAGGCTTCAAAACCTTCGGAATCTTCGCCATGATCGGGCCGGTCGGAAGGTTCTCGACGGCCTGGCGGATGATGCGTACCGACTGCCGCATCTCCTGGATGCGCACGATGTACCGGTCGTACGTGTCACCATTCAGGCCGATGGGAATCTCGAAATCGAATTTGTCGTAGCTCGAGTACGGCTGGGCTTTACGAAGGTCCCAGCGAACGCCCGACGCCCGAAGCACTGGTCCGGTCACGCCGAGAGCGATCGCGTCCTTCCCGCTGATGAGGCCGACGTTCCTTGTGCGCTCCACCCAGATGCGGTTGGTGGAGAGCAGCGTTTCGTACTCGTCGATCTTCGGCAGAACGAAGTCGCAGAACGCAAGGCAATCTTTTTCGAAACCTTCGTACGTTTCGTATTGCGTGCCGCCGATGCGGAAGGCGTGCGTCGTGAGGCGCGCGCCACAGTACTTCTCGAAGATCTTCAGGATCTCTTCCCGATCGCGGAACGTATAGAACAACGGAGTGATCGCCCCGATGTCGAGCGCGTGAGTGCCGAGCCAGAGCTGGTGACTGGCGATTCGATTCAATTCCGTGAGGATCACGCGAATGTACTGCGCGCGGGGCGGCGCTTCGGTGTTCAGCAGCTTTTCGACTGCGAGGCAGTAGCCTAGCCCGTTCGAAACGGCTGCGACGTAATCCATGCGGTCGACGTAGGGATTGAACTGCGCGTAGGTGCGGTTCTCGGCGATCTTTTCGACACCGCGATGCAGGTAGCCGATGATGGACTCGGTACCGAGGACCTTCTCGCCGTCCAACTTCAGGATGACGCGAAGCACGCCGTGGGTGGACGGGTGCTGCGGCCCCATGTTGAGCACGAGTTCGTCGGAATCGAGATAGGTCTTGGTATCCGGTCCGACGGTATCAATATCTTCGTAGAAATCGCTCATTGGCCGCTCTCAATTCCCAGGTTGATCTGCACCCACTCCTTGTCCTGGAGCAGGATCGAGTAGTCCTTGCGCAGCGGGTAGCCCTTCCAGCCATCCGGAAGCAGGATGCGCTTGAGGTTCGGGTGTCCGGCGAAGACGACGCCGAACATGTCGAACACTTCGCGCTCAAGCCAGTCGGCGGTAGGCCATATATCCGTGACCGTCGGAACCTCTTCGCCTTCGGCGACCGTGGTCTTAACTCGCAGGCGCTCGTTCTTTGAGAACGAATAAAGGATGTAAACGATCTCGAACGGCCTCTCGTTCTTCGGGTAATGAACCGCAGTGAGATCGACGCAGTAATCGAACCCCTCGTCGTGCGCCAAAACGTGCAGGACATCGTGGACGATGTCGCTGCCCAGGACGAGATAGTTCTGCCCAACATAACTGAACGCCTCAACACCGGAGCCATAGGTCTGCTTCAGGCGGCGCGTTAGCTCGGTATCGAGTGACTGGGGCGTCGGAACCGGGGGCTTTGGTGGAGCGGCGGGTGGTTTCGGAGCAGCGGCGACGGAAGCAGCGGGTTTTGGTGCCGCTGGGCCAGGCTTTGGCGGCGCGACAGCGGGAGCGGCCCCCTCTGGCTTGGCTTCCTCTGCGGCAGGCTTCGCTTCAGCTGGTTTTGCCGGCTCCTGGGGAGTTCCTTCAGGCGGAGTACTGGGTTTAGTTTCGTCTGCCATTCTGGCTTATTCCTGGGTGGTTAGAGCGATCATCCCGAACGCTAAGTTATAGCAGCCACAAGGGCCTGCAGTGACGGTCGCCACTCACATTGCTTAGTGATCTTGATCACACTGCGATGGGCAGCGGCTAGACCCATTCCAGAGCGCCCTTCTTCCAGATCCACACGTACCCGACGATCAGGATTCCCAGGAAGATCAGCATTTCGACAAAGCCGAAGACGCCGAGCGCCTTGTACTGGACGGCCCAAGGGAACAGGAAAATCGTTTCCACGTCGAACACAACAAACAGGATGGCGACGATGTAGAAGCGAATGGTGTAGCGCTTGCGCGCCTGGTCGAATGGGTCAATGCCGCATTCGTACGGCATTAACTTGATCTTGTCGGGCTGGCGCGGCCGAACCAGCGCAAAAAGCGCGACGGTCCCGGCGCCCACCAGGAACGCGACCAGGGCAAATATGAAGATGGGGACATAATTCTGGGGCATGACCCTCGTTTCTCCCAACTGCAGAAGCGGTCTAACTGCCGAGAAAGACAGCTGCCTTCCGCCAGAAAGGGGCATACTACGCCCCAAACCGGCCGAGTTCAACGATACAAAGAGAGTGAACGGGGGGTCTGTGATTTAGGTCACTAAAACCCATGCACCACAGAGACACAGAGGCACAGAGGGACTGGATTCTTAAAAGCCTAAAGTTACCCGGGTACTATGCCGTCCTTGAGTACCGGGGAGTGGAAGTTTACGAGTAAACCTTTCTTGAGACCGAGCAGTTTCATGTAGGTCAGCAGTTGTGCCTCGTGAATTTTGGCAATGCTTTCCACAGCCTTCAGTTGGCACAAGACTTTCAGCCACAACAATGTCAGCGTAGTACGCGCACTCGAGATGAATTTCTTTGTAGACTAAAGGAATCGGAACCTGACGCTTGAATGACAGTGACCGCAAGAACAATTCATGACAGAGGCATTCCTCGTAGGCGGATTCCATCAACCCCGGGCCCAGTGCCCTATGAACCTCAAATCGCAGCCCCAATTACCTCATAGGTGAGAGGATCTCTCTCGTCCCACGACATTCAGACCAGCCCAAGACATGCACCTATTCTCATTCGTCTGGCGACCGCACTGCACAGCTTTTCAACATCGCTGCTGCGTATCTTCCCATTTTGGTTTTCGCCTGAAATTCTCTGCGCCTCAGTGTCTCTGTGGTGAGTAGGTTTTCCCGTCCTTTATAATCGACCGTTCCCCATACGAGGTCCCTCTTGTCCTTAGCCGACGATATTTACGCCATACGCAAAGAGAAGCTGAAGAAGATTGAAGCGCTGGGCCAGCCGGCCTACCCCTACAAGTTCACCTATACGCACACCGTCCCCGAGATCGTCGAGAAGTACTCCGCCAGCAACGGAGAGCAACTCGAGGCCGACCGGGTAAACGTGCGCGTTGCGGGCCGGATGATGACCCCACGTCTAATGGGAAAGGCTGGGTTTGCCCATTTGCAGCAGGGCGGCGAGCGCTTGCAGATCTACGTCAGGAAAGACGATGTTGGTGAAAAGGGATTCGAACTGTTCAAGCAACTACTCGACAACGGCGACCACATCGGCGTCGAAGGGTACCTCTTTCGTACGCGAACAGGCGAACTTACGGTTCATGTTAAAGAGATCACGTTCCTTGCCAAGGATCTACTGCCGCTGCCGGAAAAGTGGCACGGCCTGCAGGATGTCGAACTGCGGTATCGCCAGCGTTATGTCGATCTGATCATGAACCCGGAGGTGCGCGCAGTCTTCGAGAAACGCGCCAGGATCGTTCGTGCGATCCGCAACTTCTTCGACACCCGCGGTTTCATCGAAGTCGAAACGCCGATGATGCAGCCCCTATATGGTGGCGCCGCAGCGCGGCCGTTTGTGACGCATCACAACACGCTGGACATCGATCTCTACCTTCGCATCGCGCCCGAACTTTACCTCAAGCGACTTACCGTCGGGGGCCTTGACCGCGTTTACGAGATCAATCGCAACTTCCGCAACGAAGGCATCTCGACTCAGCACAACCCCGAGTTCACTATGCTCGAGTTCTACTGGGCGTACGCCGACTATCACGACCTGATGGATTTCACCGAAGAGCTGCTGAAGACTGTCGCGATCGAGGTTAACGGTATGCCCGTCGCGAGTTTCCAGGGACAGGAGGTCGATTGGAGCAAGTTCCGCCGCCTGAGCATGCGCGAAGCCATCCGCGAATTCTGGCCGGAAAGCGCCGGCCCTAAGCCCTCCATGGACGATTTCGCGAGTCACGACAAACTCGTGAACTTTGGTCGTGCGCTTCAGCAAGCTCATATCAATTTCCCGCTCGACGTCTCCGCACCCGACGGCCGCGTCATCGCCGACATCTTCGAGGCCGTCGCCGAGGAGCACTTGTTCCAGCCGACGTTCATTTACGACTTCCCGCTCGCCATCTCGCCACTTTCCAAGAACAAGCGCGACGAACCGGAAGAGTGGGTGGAACGGTTCGAGCTTTACGCCGGCGGAATGGAAATCGCCAACGCATTCAGCGAGTTGAACGATCCGGAGGAGCAGCGCAGGCGCTTCGAACAGCAACTCTCGGAGCGAGCGCGTGGCGACGAAGAGGCTCACCAGATGGACGAGGATTACATCCGCGCCCTGAGCTTCGGAATGCCACCAACCGGCGGCGAAGGGATCGGGATCGATCGGATCACGATGCTGCTGACGGGATCGAACTCGATTCGCGACGTCATTCTTTTCCCGCTGATGAAGCCGCGGAAGGCCGGAGAAGAAGAGGAAGAAGTGTTGAAATCCGAGAGCGGCGCGTAGCTTTTGCGTCCAAGGCGCTCCACAGGGACTCTAACAATTGACCGTCGCGACCACGCGACCACAACCATGGACTTCGATTCTTGGCCGCACCAGAAGAACGGAGATCCGGAACTGAGAACTGCTTCATGTCTTTCCAATTTGACCCGGGGACCCGTCGCAAGCTGGGATACCAGCTTATAGACGCCCTCAACGATTATTTCTCTTCCCTGCCCAATCGCAACGTGCAGCTTCCGCTGGATGAGCGGACCTTCGGGGCGCTCACGGACAAGATGCCGGAATTGGGTGAGAGCGCCGAGGCAGTACTGCGTGAAGCCACGAGCGAACTCATTGATAAAGGCTTTCACGTTCCCAGCGCCAACTACTTCGGGCTGATGAACCCGGCGCCGACTTACATCGCGGTGCTCGCCGAAGCTTTGGTTGCCGCATTGAACCCGCAGCTGGCGACGCTCGCGCGCTCACAACTGGCGTCGAAGATCGAAGCCGAGACGGTTCGCTGGATCGCCGAGCGAGTCGGCTGGAAGAAGGTTGGGGCCGGTGAAAATCCCGCGAACGGCCAGCGTTGCTGCGATGGAACCTTCACCAGCGGGGGCAATGAAGCGAATTTTACAGCCCTGGCGCTCGCACTAGCTGCGTATTTCCCGAACTCCGTAGAGAACGGGATTGCCAGTATCGGCGCGCAGCCGATTATCTATGCCTCTTCCGAGTCGCACCACTCGCTGGACAAGTCCGCCGGCCTGCTCGGTCTCGGCCGCAAGGCACTGCGCCGCATTGCAGTGGATAAGCGCGCCATGTTCGACGTGGACCAACTCGAGCGGGCTATTCTCGAAGACCGCGCCGCCGGAAAAGAACCTTTCTGCATCGTCGCGACTGCCGGCACCACCAACTCCGGCGCCGTGGACGACATCGTTGCACTCTCGAGGATCGCCAGGAAACACGATCTTTGGCTGCACGTGGACGGGGCGTACGGTGCGGCCGCGATCTTCAGTGACAAGCATCGCGACCTTGTGCGTGGCATCGAACTGGCTGACTCGATCACCATCGATCCGCACAAGTGGCTTTCAATGCCATTCGCAGCGGGTGTCGTGCTGACTTCACGGCCCGAGATGCTAGAACGGGCGTTTGCCGTGGTCACGCCCTATATGCCGCGCGTAGATGATCCCAATCTGATCGACAATTTTAAGGTCAGCGCGCAGTGGTCGCGACGCATGAACTCGCTGAAGCTCTGGCTGACTCTTCGCGTTCATGGTCGCCAAGCTTACGAAGAACTGATCGATCGACAGATGCGGCTCGCCGGACAGATGGCCGAGTGGTTCCGCAAGAGTAGTAATTTCGAGTTGGCGGTCCCGCCAAAATTAACGATCCTGAACTTCCGCCTGAAGCTGGATTTGCCGGAGCAGGAACTCGCAGCGGCCCATAAGGCCCTTATCGACGAGGTCACGCGAGATGGCAAGCTCTGGATCAGTCATACCAATGTCGCGGGTCGGAGCGTTTGCCGGATGATGATCATCAGCTACTTTACCGATGAGCATAATCTGAAGTTGCTGCAGGAGGCCCTGACACGGGCGGCTGCGAAGGTTGCACAGTCAGCACTCAACAGCCAGCCTTCACTGAAGTAGGCCTCTTGCGGCTCCCGAGACCAGGGCAACGCGCAAAGATGGCCTGAACCTGAGGCACCGCCTTCAGGGCCGCCCTTAATTGTTGCGTCCTTTCCGGGCCCGCTCCCGTATCCTTTCTGTACCCTGGGAGGGATACCATGGCCACATCGCAGGTGCCGGCATCCGGCGTGCATCCTAATTTTGTTACCACGGCATTCGACATCGACGGTTATGACATTGTGAAGAACCTTGGTGTCGTACGCGGAATCACCGTGCGCTCACGCTCCATCTTCGGCACCATTGGCGCAGGCTTGCAGACGCTTGCGGGCGGGAACATCACGATCCTTTCAGAACTGTGCGAGAAGACGCGACTAGAGGCCTTTGAGTTGATGATTCGGCATGCGAGCGAAATCGGCGCGAATGCGATTATCGGCGCGCGCTACGATGCTACTGAGATAATGAATGGAGTAACGGAAGTTTTGGCGTACGGGACAGCAGTGGTAATAAAGCAGAAAGCGCAATGAGCTCGCACCAACGCTGCCCACATCTGCGCTTTCGCCAGATGTGGGCTTCCCCTCATCGAGACACCGGTATTAACGCTCCATTGATCCGGGAGCCTTCAACGCCAGCCAGCAATAGCGCGACTTTTGCGACGTCGGCAGGTTGCACCCACTTCGACGGATCCGCGTCGGGCATCGCGGTCCGGTTCGCCTGGGTGTCCATGGTTCCTGGCAGTATCACGTTGGCGCTTATGTTCTTGTCCTGATTTTCCAGCGCGATCGTCCGATACAACATGGTCAGGGCCGATTTGAAAGTCGCGTAGGCGCCGAGCGAAGCATGCGGCTCCACGGCGGCAAGGCTGCCGATCGCGATCAAGCGCCCGCCACCGGACTTTCGCATGGCTTTGATCACTTCCCGCGCAATGTAGAACGCTGACGAGAGGTTCAGATCGCGCATCTTTGTCCATGTGACGTCGTCGGTTTCGTCAATTCTCGCAGCCGCGAAACCGCCCGTCACGTGCACCAGAACATCAATACGCCTGTACTTCCCCACAACCTGTGCAATCAGATCGCGGGCGGCCTGCGACTGCGTTATATCGGCTGGGTAAGCGGCAAAGTTTGGGCTGGCAAAATCGCCGTGGCGAATGCTGCGCGATACGCCGACGACGGTCGCCCCGGCATCCAGAAACGCGTTGGTGACAGCCATTCCAAGTCCGCCGTTTGCGCCGGTGATGAGTACAATCTTCCCTTTCATCGTTTGTCCTTGTTCGAGGAATCAACTCAGGTCATCTGACAAAAAACCTCATCAAAAGTTACAGAATCTTAAAGGAAAGCGGTAGCAGCTGATCTCCGCATTTGTTCCCGAGACTCTACGATTTCCCGCTTCTCCCTGGCAGGCGATCTGCGCTTTACCCGGCACTCAGCACCTAGTACCCTCTTTTTATGAAGCTCTCCACTATCGCCACCGCCATTGGCGCGCGTGTCGAGAATGCTCCTGACGACCTGGATATCTCGGGTCTGTCCGGCATTGAAGATGCGGGGCCGGAACACCTGACCTTTATCTCGAATGTGAAGTATGCCAGCCTCGCACAGAAAACTCAGGCTGCGGCGATCATAGTCTCCGAAGACTTTGCCATCGGGGGACGACCGGTGTTGCGCAGCGCGAACCCGTATCTCGCCTTTGCACATGCCCTGGAACTGTTTTATCAGCCGCCAAAGTATGGGCCCGGGATTCACCCCACCGCCGTCGTTCACAAGGGGGCCAAGATTGGCTCAAACGCCCACATCGGGCCCTATTGCGTCATCGACGACGAAGTCGCTATTGGTACCAACGCCGTACTCCTTGCACATGTAGTCATCTATCGGGGTGCCCAGATCGGCGACAACTTCTTCGCACACGCGCATTCGGTTGTGCGTGAGTTCTGCCGGGTGGGCAACAACGTTGTCCTGCAGAATGGGGTAGTGATCGGCGGAGACGGATTTGGGTTTGCACGTGACGGGGAAGGCTGGCACAAGATCGTGCAATCCGGCGTGGTCGTAATCGAAGATAATGTTGAGGTGCAGTCCAATGCGTGTATCGATCGCGCCTCTGTAGGGGAGACGCGAATCATGCGCGATGCCAAGATCGATAACCTTGTGCAGGTTGGGCACGGCTCTCGCGTTGGCGAACACAGCATGCTGTGCTCGCAGGTTGGTCTTGCCGGGTCCACCGAAGTAGGGACAAACGTGGTTCTCGCGGGCCAGGTCGGCGTTGCGGGACACTGCATTGTCGGCGACGGCGCTATCGCCACCGCGCAATCCGGCATTCCCAGCGATGTCGATGCGGGTGCCATGGTCAGCGGCTACCCGGCAATCGCCAACCGTGACTGGCTGCGAGCCGTAGCCGTGTTCAATAAGCTTCCAGAGTTGGCGAAAACTATCAGAAAGCTGGCAAAGAAGCTGGGCGAAGAATAATCTGTTGAGTGGGGTTTTAGTGCATCCAACGTTCCGGGAAAGAACCCATGGGTGAAGTGCGGTCGTTTGACTCGCGCAGTCATGATAAGCATCCGATTCGAGTTCTCCTGCTCGACGATCTGCAGGAGAACCTGTTGCTGCGCTCTGCCATCCTTCGGCAGAAGGGTTACGAGGTCGTGACCTCGGCCTCGATTGAAGAAGCGGAACGGAAGTTGCACCAGATCGACATCGCCGTACTGGACTACCATCTCGGAGCGGGTAAGTTCGGCACCGATGTGGCTGAGACGCTTCGTCAGAAACGTCCGCAGGTTCCCATCATCATTTTATCGGCGACCCTGGAACGGCAGTTCGGCGGGATTGCGGACATGCATCTCCTTAAGGGCTACAGTTCGGTTGACGACCTGGTTGCCGCGCTGCGGAGTTTCGAGGCCAAGAAGCGCGGCCAGCCTGTCGTAGTTGACTCACGTAATTTCTATTACTCCAAGATCAGCTTAGCAATGGGAGATGATGTAGTACTTGAGGTTCTTGACCGCCAGGGCAACTGGCAGTTTGTGAACCCGTACTACGCGGCACTTCACAAGAAGAAGAACGTGTGGTTCCCGGGCAAGAACCTATTCAACGATCTCGGCGAACTACCCCGGGAAGTGGAGGACGAGTGGCGGGATATCCTGCGTACCGTGGCCGACACCCACGAGACCTATATCGATCGGAGGGGGCGTGGCGGGACGCCACACTTGCCGGTGCAATCGACTCACTGGGACTGGAATGTCCTCGTCTTCCCGATCAAACTGCACGACGGCAGAGACGGCGTAGTGTTAACGGCAAGGCTGATCCAACGAAAATAACCTGTTATTGAAGTGCGTTTTTATTGGATGTGCATTTTTCGATTACCAGATTTCCCGATTACACTTGACTGATGCAACGCTTGCTCATTGTTGCCGCCCTTCTCGCCGCGGTCTTCTCTTTCGGTTGCTGGAGTCATAAGCAACAGTTTCATACGATCGTGATCAACAAGAGTGGCGTCCCCCTGCATTCGATTGAGGTGGACTACCCGGGTGGGACTTACGGGATAGAAGCCCTGCCAGCAGGCTCGTCTAACCACAAGTGGGTCTTCGTCAGCGGGCCCTGCACCTATCACTTGCGGTTCGTCGATGGCACGGGGAAGCAGTATTCACCGAAGCCAATCGACATCTCCAAGGGTTCGTGTCCACCGGGCATTACGCTTACGGTGGATTCGGCGATGAATGTCACTGCGGCCGCGACTCCATAGTAGAGCGATACTTCTCCGGCAGAGCGCTTTCGATATTCGCACGCACGAGCTCCATCAATTCTTCGCGGGACGCCAGGGCATGCGGATCTATCGGCGCGTGGAAAACAATCGTGATCTTCCCGGGTGTGATACGGAAATACCCCTTCGGCCAGATCTCGTGCGCTCCGACGATGGTCACGGGCACGACCGGAATGCCGGAATCCATGGCCAGGTGAAACGGGCCTTTTTTGAACGGCAGCAACTTGCCGTCCCGGGAGCGGGTGCCCTCGGGATAGGCCATCATGCTCAATCCGGTACGCAGTACTTCGATGGCCTGCTTTACACTTTCGACCGCCGCATCCCTGTTCTCCCTGTCCACAGCAATGAATTGCGCCTTCTGCATGGCGTGACCGAGCACGGGGATTCGAAACAATTCCTTCTTGACCAGGATGAATACGCGACGGCCGATCAGCGGCACGAACACGGGTGGATCGATATTCGACACGTGGTTGGCCATGAAGATGTAGGTCTGCTTCGGATCCAGTTGCTCGCGACCGATAACTTCCGAGCGGATGCCCACCAGTCGTGTGCCGAACAACGCGCCACCAACGGCGATCTTGTAGAGGAAATCAACGCTGCCGGTGATGAACATCGCGGAAAAGCCAACGAGACCCGCGACGACCGTGTAGAGTCCGAAGTAGACGAGTAGAAGCGCCGCGCGAAGCATCCGCTATCGCCCCGCGGCCATCGCCCGAATGCGCTCTGGCAGCTTTTCGTAGATGTTGCCGAAGCCGCCATTGCTCAGGATGGCTATGACGTCTCCCGCCCGCAACTCTGGCGCGATGGCGTCCACGATTTGATCCGCCGTCTCGAAGAACTGTGCCCGACGGTCCTGTTTGTTTACCAGGGCTACTACGTCGCGAATGTCCAGGCGCTCGCGTTCCGGAATGGCGTCGGACTTGAAGACACCGGCGACGACAACTTCATCCGCGAGAGACAGGCTGTTGGCCAGTTCCTGGTGAAAAACATTGCGGCGAAGCGTGTTGGAGCGCGGCTCCAAAATTGCCCACAGACGTCGGCCGGAATATCGCCCGCGCAAGGCTTTCAGTGTCTCGGCGATGGCTGTCGGATGATGCGCAAAATCGTCGATGATGGTTATGCCGTTTAGTTCGGCCTTGACCTCCAGTCGACGCTTTACGCTGCGGAAAGAGGCCAGGCCCGCGGCTATCCGTTCGGTCGTAATGCCATACGCCGAAGCCAGGGCTGCCGCCGCCGTTGCGTTCAAGACGTTATGCTGACCGGCAAGCGCGAAACTGAACTCGCCCCACGGTTGCCCCTCGCAAAGCACCCGCCATGAAGTCAGCTCTGGCTCGTAGCGCACGTCCTCGATCCGCCAGAAGGATTCAGCGAAGAAACCATACCTCTCTACCGGGCAAAACGCGCGCGCTACACATTCCGTAACGTTTGCTGTGCCATCCCATGCGATGATGCGCCCGCGCTTCGGGACCAGGTTAACCAGGCGCTTGAACGCCGTCTTGACCTCGTCGAGGCTCTTGTAGATATCCGCGTGGTCGAATTCGACGGAGGTGAGAATCACTGCGTCCGGAAAGTAGTGTAGAAACTTCGGCCCCTTGTCGAAGAATGCGGTGTCGTACTCATCGCCTTCGATGATGAACTCCGGCCCGTCAGTCACGGCAAAGCTGGAGCCGAAATTTTCAGCGATGCCCCCGATGAGGAACGATGGAGCTTTCCCAGCATTCGCAAAGATCCACGCCAGCATCGACGTGGTCGTGGTCTTGCCATGCGTACCCGCCACAACCAGCGACTGCTTTCCGCGAAGGAATTCTTCGTGGACCAGTTGCGCCATCGACTGCATGGGAATACGGCGGTCCAGCACGTACTCCAGTTCGGGATTACCGCGCGAAATCGCGTTGCCCACGATGACTAGGTCTGGGACGGGTTCGACATTCTTTTCGCCGTAGGGTTGCGCGACTGGAATACCGATTGAGCCGAGGAACTCCGACATAGGCGGATACGCTGCTGCGTCGGAGCCGGTGACTCTGTATCCGCGATGTTTGAGCATCCCGGCCAGTGATGCCATTGCGGTGCCGCAGATTCCGATGAGATGAATATGACGAGATGACATGAACAAGTTGAGCCTAGGCGATGGTCGCCGCTTCCATACTAAATCGAATGCGTTTCCTGCTCACTTCGAGCGCTGCCGCTACTCCGAATGGGAGCACGACGTTGCCAGACCGCACGTGCCCGCTGGGAAATCCGTACGCAATGGGGATATTGAGACCGTCCAGCACCCTGAGGATGATTTCTTTCAGCGAATAATCCTGGCCCCCGGGTTGGACACAGTCCAGCATTTCTCCGAAGATGATCCCCTTCACTCTTCGCAGCTTGCCGGCAAGTCGTAACTGCATCAGCATGCGGTCGACCTGGTATGGCTTCGCGCCAATATCTTCCAGGAAGAGCAGCTTGCCGTCCGTCTGAATTTCATACGGCGTTCCCAGAGACGCGACGAGAATAGACAGGCAGCCGCCATATAGGATTCCTTTTGCCTCCCCAATTCGCAGGCTTTCCACGGCACTGCCCGGCCCGAACTCCATTACGCAGCCCTGCCCTTCCATTACTGCTTCCCAAACGTCTTCATCCCAGCCGCCGACGTGCGCGAAGTCCTTGGTCACCATGGGGCCGTGAAATGCGACCATGCCGTTATCAACGAACCACGTCAGCAGCGACGTGATGTCACTGTAACCAACGAAAATCTTCGGGTTCCTCTTGAATTTGCGAATATCGAGCAGTGGCAGCAGGTGATTGCTGCCGTATCCGCCGCGAGCGCAGAGTACGGCCCGAAGGTCGTCGTTGTCGAACATCGCTTCGAGTTCGCCGGCGCGTCGTTCCGCGGAACCAGCGAAGAATATGTCACGCGAGAGAATTGAGTTCAGGAATACCGGTTCGTAGCCAAGATGTTGAAGATTGCGCGTTCCCGACTTCAGCGCCTTCTCGTCGATGTTGCTGGCGGGCGCGACAATTCCGACCGTATCTCCGGGCCGGAGCGCCGCCGGACGGAGGATTTTGGTTTTTCTCGTAGCACGGGCTGTCATAAGTAGAATTCGCCCTTGCAGAGAATTTTCGCCGGGCCTGTAAGTGTCACTTCGCCATTCTCCCACATCACGGTTTGCATTCCCCCGGGAGCCACGACGCGTACGGGCGACTGCACCTTTCCGGCGGCTATCGCCGCTACGGCGGAAGCGCAGGATCCGGTTCCGGACGACATCGTCTCGCCAGCACCACGTTCGAAGATCCGGATCTCGATTTCCTGGGGGCCAACCAGGTTCACGAGTTCGACGTTGGTTCCCTGCGGGAAATGCGCGTTCCGCCCCGCTGCCGAAGCCATGGTTTGCCAGCTGTCCTCGAACCAGTCAACGAAGATCACGAACTGCGGGTTCCCCATCGAGAGTTCCCGGCCGCGCACTTCGCCACTCGGAAGCTTGAGGGTGATCTCTTCTCCAAGAACGGGTCTTCCCATGGCAGTTTGAAACTCAAATTCGTTTCTCTCGCGACGAATGAGGGTCGCGATCTTGATTCCGGCGTCGGTTGCGATTCTCGGCGCCGTTAATCCCCGCTCGGATACCAGCCATGCCGCGACACAGCGTGTTCCGTTGCCGGAGAGTTCAGCCGGAGAGCCGTCGGCATTAATCAGGCTGATCCGGAGATCTGAGGTCATCGGCTGGTCTGATTCATATAACCACTCGACGCCGTCAGCGCCAATGCCGTTGTGCCGGTCACAAATAGCTCGCGTGAACGCAGCGGCGTCCCCCGGAGCATGTTCGCTGGAAATTAAAAGAAAGTCGTTTCCACACGCGGTGGCTTTGACAAAAGGTACGATGGAGCTCTTCTTCACTCGGCTTTGGCCCTCTTCACCTGCTGGGAGTGTTGTGTTCGGTTCGCAGCAATTACCGCATTCTCCAAAACTTATTGGCGAGATTCTAGCGTATACAGACCGAACGACTTACGGTTTTGAGGGTTGGCGAGTCATGTACCTGAGGGAAGCAGCCAAACAAGAGTCGACCGGCGTCTGTTCCGTCCACGGCGCGCCTACGCGCATGCCCGTCGGCCAATCATCTATATTCTTTTTATGCGTCTTTTCGAACCACTTGTCCTCCGAGACCTTCATCTCCCTAACCGACTTGTAGTTTCTCCGATGTGCCAGTATTCCAGCGAAGACGGATTCGCCAATGACTGGCATCTTGTACACCTTGGGTCACGCGCGGTCGGGCGCGCCGGCCTGATCTTCACAGAAGCTTCGGCGGTGCTACCCGAGGGGCGGATCAGCCCTCAAGATCTGGGGATTTGGAAGGACGAACACATCGAGATGCTGGCGCGGATTGTGCGGTTCATCGACGCCCAGGGCTCGGTGGTGGCGATGCAACTAGCTCATGCGGGATTCAAGGCCTCGACTTCGCCGCCATGGCTGGAGGGCGGGAGCGTCGAGGTGACAGATGGAGGATGGAGGCCGGTCTACGCACCCAGCGCGGTGCCATTCAGCGAAAAAAGCATTGTGCCCGAGGCACTGGATCACGCGAGGATTCAGCGCGTGGTGAAAGCGTTCGCGGATGCGGCCAACCGGGCACACGAAGCGGGATTTCGTGTCATCGAACTGCACGGAGCCCACGGCTATTTAATTCACGAGTTTCTTTCGCCCATTACAAACAAGCGCACTGACCAGTATGGCGGCGCGTTCGAGAACCGCACGCGCTTTCTCCGGGAGATCATTGGAGCCGTTCGCAAGGTTTGGCCGGAGCGACTGCCGTTATTCCTGCGGATTTCCTCGACCGATTGGGTTGAGGGCGGCTGGAGTCCCGAGGATTCGGTCGCACTCGCACGGATGGTAAAGCCTCTGGGAATCGACCTGATCGATTGCTCGAGCGGTGGTATTGCACCCGGCGCGAAGATCCCGCTGGGACCGGGATACCAGGTACCATTCGCCCGTAAGGTTCGGAGAGAGGGCGGCGTTCCGACAGGCGCAGTTGGACTGATCACCGAAGCGAAACAAGCGGAAGCGATCCTCGCCGAGGGCAGCGCCGACCTGATCCTGATGGCCCGCCAGTTCCTGCGCGATCCCTACGTGTCACTACATGCGGCAAAAGAACTGGGAGTAGAAGCGGAATGGCCGGTGCAGTACGTCAGGGCAAAAAACTAAGCCCACACGTATTCACGATTGAACACATGCGTGCTCTATCCAGATTACTTCGACCACACCGCTTCGGGTTCCTGCAGTTCGCGTCCCCGCCCAGCTTCCGACGTCGGCTTGGCTTTGCGCCAGTGCTGCAGGCGGTCGAGGTAGACGTAGATCACGGGCGTGATATAGAGCGTGATCAACTGCGAGATCATCAAGCCACCAACTACAGCTAATCCCAGCGGACGCCGTGATTCAGCTCCAGCGCCGAGACCGAGCGCGATTGGCAATGTTCCCATCAGCGCCGACATGGTCGTCATCATGATCGGACGGAATCGGATGAGGCAGCCCTCGTAAATCGCCGAGGCGGCATCCTTCCCTTCCTTGCGTTCCGCTTCCAGCGCGAAGTCGATCATCATGATGGCGTTCTTCTTCACGATGCCGATCAGCATGATTACGCCGACGAACGCATAGAGGTTCAGATCCATCCCGAACAACATCAGCGTAAGCAGCGCTCCCAGTCCGGCGGAAGGCAAGCCGGAGAGAATCGTGATGGGATGGATGAAGCTCTCGTACAAAATCCCCAGCACGATGTAGATGACGAGAATGGCAAGGATTAGCAGCCCACCGAGACCCTTAATGGATTGCTGGAAGACTTGTGCGGTGCCTTGGAACCCATAAGAGACCGTATCCGGCAGATTTTCCCGTGCCAAACGGTCGATCTGATTGACGGCATCACCGAGCGCGGCTCCTGGCTTCAAGTTGAACGAGATGGTCACGGCCGGTAACTGGCCCTGGTGATTGATGGTAAGCGGCCCCACGGTACGAGTTAGCTTCGCAACCGTGCTGAGCGGCACCAGTTGTCCGGTGTTCGAACGAACATACAGCAGCGAGAGCGCCTGCGGATCCAGTTGATACTGGGGCATCAACTCGACGATGACTCGATAGGTGTCGTTGGGCCTGTAAATCGTCGAAACTTGTGACTGGGCATACGCATAACCCAACGTGTTCTCGATCTGCTCCGCGGTGATGCCCAATGCGGATGCCTTGTCACGATCGATGTCGACATTGATCTGCGGATTTTTCAACTGCAAGTCGCTCGTGACGTCCTGTATCTGCTGAACGTCGCGCATCTTCGTTTCGAGCTTCTGCGCCGATTCGTACAGTTGAGCCGTATCCGGGCTTTGCAACGTGAACTGGTATTGGCTCTTCGAGAAGCGTCCACCGATGGGGATGATGTCGGGCATGACGGCGTAGGAGGTAATGCCCGGAATCTTCGCCAGTTTCTGGCGAAGCTGCTGCACGATGACCGACGCGTGAGGCCGTTCGTGTCGATCCTTCAATTGCAGGAACATGCGGCCGGTATTGTCGTCACCTGTAAAGGACATGAATGCCCTTACACTCGGGTTTTCACTGATGACTTTCGCTGCCGCACGCTGGTGCCGCACCATATCTTCGAAGGAGATTCCCTGAGCTGCCTCGGTGGAGACCCGGATCTGGCCGATGTCCTCGGTGGGCAGGAAGCCTTTAGGAACAACGACGAACATGTAAGCCGTAACACCGAGAATTGCAAACGAGAACATCAGGGTGGCAAAACTGTGGCGGATGACGTAACGCAGAGTGACGTCATAGAACCGTACCAAACCCTGGAACACCCGTTCCGTCCAATTGAAGAGTGCCCCATGATGCGATTCCTTCGGTGGTTTGAGGAATCGACTCGCCAGCATCGGTGTCAGCGTCAGTGAAACAACACCAGAGACGAGAATGGCTGACATGATCACGGCTGCGAACTCGTGCAGCAAGCGACCGATAACTCCGCCCATAAAGAAGACCGGGATGAATACAGCCGCGAGCGAAATGGTCATGGACAGAATGGTGAAACCAATCTCGCGCGAACCATTCAGCGCCGCCTCCATCGGCGCTTCTCCGTTCTCCATGTGTCGGACGATGTTTTCCAGCATAACGATGGCGTCGTCGACGACGAAGCCAACCGAGAGCGTGAGAGCCATGAGAGAAAGATTGTCGACGCTGAAGCCCGCCAGGTACATCACGGCGAAGGTTCCGACGATGGACATTGGCAAGGCCAGGCTCGGAATGATCGTTGCCGAGACATTGCGCAGGAAGATGAAGATCACCATGATGACCAGGCAGATGGTGAGCATCAGTGTGAACTTCACGTCATTGACCGAGTCGCGAATGGACTGCGAGCGATCGATCAGGATGTCCATGTTAATCGCCGCCGGGATTCTTTGGCGGAAGCCCGGCAGAAGTGCCTTGACGTTGTCGATAACCTCGATGGTATTGGTTCCAGGCTGCTTCTGGATTCCGAGAATGACCGAATGCTGGCCGTCGCGCCCGTGATACACCCAGTTATCGACACGCTCGTCCTCAACACTGTCTACAATCTGTCCGAGGTCGCCCAGACGAATGGGTTTGCCATCCTTGTACGCAACAATCAGCGGGGCATAATCGGAAGCTTTTGTGAGCTGACCGTTCGACTGTATGGTGAATGCCTGGTAATGCCCCCAAAGAGTACCGGTTGCCTGGTTCACGTTGCCGTGCTGGATGGCATTAACCACGTCTTCGATGCCGATCTGGCGGCTGGCCAGCTTCGCCGGATCGAGTTTCGCGTGTATTGCGTACTTCTGCGCGCCGAATACATTCACCTGCGAGACGCCGCTCACCATCGAGATGCGCTGTGCCATCACCGTCTCGGCATACTCGTCGATGTCGGAAAGCCGCATCGTTGGCGAACTGAGTGTCAGCAGCAGAATCGAGAAATCTGCCGGGTTTACCTTGCGGTAACTCGGCGGCGAGGGCATGTTCTGCGGCAGGTCATGCTGGGCCTTCGAGATCATCGACTGGACATCCTGCGCGGCAGCGTCGATATTGCGGTCCAGCGTGAACTGCAGGGTAATCTGCGTGGAACCGAGCGAGTTCGATGAGGTCATCGAGTCGAGACCCGCGATCGTCGAGAACTGCTTCTCGAGCGGCATTGCGACCGCGCTCGACATCGTGTCCGGACTGGCGCCCGGCAATGACGCCGAGACCTGGATAGTCGGAAAATCGACGACAGGAAGATCGCTGACCGGAAGTGCCCGGTAACCGACAATTCCGAATAACAAGATGGCCGCCATGACCAGGGTGGTCATGACCGGACGCTTAATGAAGATCTCGGCAATACTCATGACTGCTTACCCTGGGGTTCCACAAGAGATGTTGAGGAGTTCCACTCCACCTTCGACCCGGGCACGATACGAACCTGGCCATCGGTTACGACCGTCTCTCCGGCGTCGACCCCTTTACGAATGACGATCTCGGTATTGTCGCTGGGGCCAAGATCGACGTTTCGCGCCTCGACGGACTTATCGGCCTTCACAACGAAAACGTAGGGACCCTTCTGGCCGTTCTGAACGGCCTGCGTCGGCACCACCGTTGCATTCTTCTCGGTGGTGAGTTGCAGGTTGATGTTGACGAACTGGCCGGGCCAGAGGGTGCGGCGCTCATTCCCGAATTCTGCTTTCAGCGCGATCGTTCCCGTGGCGCGATCGACGGTGTTGTCGATAAATGCGACTCGTCCTTCTGCGAGCGGAACGGACGTTTCGGGCAACGTCGCTACAACCTTGAGCGAGCCTTGCGCCATGTACTTCCTGACCTCTTCGAGATTCTTTTCCGGGACTGTGAAATCGGCGTAAATGGGCGAGATCTGGTTGAGGATAACCATCGCAAGGTCATTCGCCTTGATGAGGTTACCTGCATGAACGAGAATATCGCCGGCGCGGCCCGTAATTGGCGAATAGATCCTGGTGTACTGGAGGTTCACCCGCGCGGATTGGACTGCTGCTTTATCGGCCTGGACCGCCGCGTCGTACTGAGCGGCTGAGGAGTCCATCGCATCATACTGCTGCTGCGCGACCACACCCTCTTTGAGCAAGCTGTGATAGCGCTTCTGATCCATGCGCGCGTTCGCCGCTGCGGCCTCATCTTTCGCAAGCTGGCCTTCGGCCTTGGCGAGATCTGCTTGAAAACTCCGCGGATCCAGCGTGAAAAGGAGTTGCCCTTTTTTTACATCCTGGCCAACCGAGAAGTGAACCTGCATGACTTCCGCCGTGACCATCGACTTGACCTGCACGGTTTGGACAGGCGAGACATTTCCGATAGCGGTGATGACGACTGGCATGTCGCGGCGAATGGCCTTGGCTACGGTTACCGGCACTGCACGGGACACATTATTGCCGGCAGCCTCGGTCTTCTGAGTGGAACACGACGAGAGGAAGAACAGTGAGATGAGCACTGCCGCGCCTAGCAGGCCAGCAAAGCTCCGAGCACGAAAATTCATATATGAAATCCTGATTCCCTACTTATGACGTAGTTTTGCTTAACATCCCTTCGAGCCAAATGTCGGTCATGCTTTCGGCGGCTGCATGCAGATCGAACGGATGGAACTTGCTGCCTCCGAACAAATCCTGAATCAGAGAGTGATAGACCACCATGCCGAGGAAACCGCGGGCGGCAAGTTGCGCATCCACGTGCCTGAACTGGCCTCCATCGATCCTCTGCTGGATAAAGTCGCCCAACAACTCGTAGTAATCGGCCACATAGCTCTGGAAAAAGCGCTGCGACAGCCTGTGGTTTTCCAGCGCGCTGAAGAACAACAACCGCGAGAGCGTCTGGTCTTTTTCGCGGCGACGCAGAATTGTTTCAGCGAGATCGGAAAAGGTCTCGCGAAGAGGCTTGCCCGCATTCAGGATATCTCGCATGAATTCCTTGGTCCCT
Source organism: Terriglobia bacterium (assembly GCA_032252755.1). Lineage (NCBI taxonomy): Bacteria > Pseudomonadati > Acidobacteriota > Terriglobia > Terriglobia bacterium. The sequence continues at coordinate 27,201 of JAVUPY010000071.1, read as the reverse complement.
GCGCTCTGGACTTTCGCTTCAATAACCGCCCAGTACAGCTCTTCTTTCGTCGGAAAATGGCGAAAGATGATGGCCTCATTGACGCGTGCACGGCGTGCAATCTCTCGCGTTGTAGCTCCCTCGTATCCCTTGCTGGCGAACAATTCTGTCGCTACCTGCAGAATCTGGTTTCTTCGATCTTCGGCGGAAAAACGCTGCTGTGTGATTGCGGGCATAATCGTGTAAGTATCTACTTACTCTAGACTTACACGCTGCCCGTGTCAAAGGATTGGACGACCTGAATAGGGGAGCGTAACTGAAAATTTTGTAAAGAAATATGATCGAAAAATCGTAAAACCAATCACGCCGACTGGTCACGAAATGGCATGTCATACCGATGTCGGCGGAAAGAACTTGCTGACCAGCGTTAGGCGGTACGCGGAGTCACCCTGAACTTGGCGAACAGATTTAAATTGTGAACCCATACCCTGGGCCGGCAATCAGATAAATGTGGACGCTCCATCCAGGCCGCATGTGGTCATCGTAGGCGGAGGATTTGGCGGACTTTATGCTGCCAAAACCCTCGGCAACAAGCCTGTTCGCGTTTCTCTCATCGACCGGAAGAATCATCACACATTCCAACCTCTTTTGTACCAGGTGGCTACCGCGGGTCTGTCGCCCGGAGAGATTGCGATGCCGATTCGCGGCATCTTGTCTAAGTATCGCAATATCGAGGTCCTTCTCGGCGAAGTAAAAGATGTCGACCTGAAGAACAAAATACTTCACCTGCCTCCGAATGAATTAGCCGGCGATCCCGGGGAGCGCGGCGAAATCGCTTTTGATTACCTGATTCTCGCGACAGGCGCTTCTCACAACTATTTCGGGCATACGGAATGGCAAGGCTTAGCCCCCGGATTGAAAACGATCGAGGACGCGACGGAGATCCGGCGTCGCGTCTTGCTGGCCTTCGAACTCGCGGAACGTTACGCGCGAATGGAGCGCCAGCAGAACCCCATCAATTTTGTGATCGTCGGTGGCGGTCCCACCGGCGTTGAACTTGCAGGAACGCTCGTCGAAATCGCTCGTCGGGTGCTTGCGTCCGATTTCCGGCACATTGACCCGAAACGAGCGCGCGTCATCCTGGTTGAGGCTGGCCCTCGGGTGCTGTCGGCGTATCCGGAAGACCTTTCTCACAGCGCAGAGCGCCAGTTGCGTCATCTTGGCGTCGAAGTCAGAGTCAACGCCATGGTGACGAATATCACACGTGATCACGTCGAGATCGGAACCGAGAGAATTCCTTCTGCGGTAACACTGTGGAGCGCTGGAGTTGCAGCGTCGTCCTTGGGGCGGAGACTAGGAGTTCCCACCGACCGCGCCGGACGCGTCCTCGTCGACCCGGACCTCACGATCCCGGGCTACTCCAACGTATTCGTCATCGGCGATTTGGCATCTGTGAAGGAAAAGAACGGAAAGCCGGTGCCGGGAGTCGCCCCCGCGGCAATTCAAATGGGAAAATTTGCGGGAAAGACGATTCTGAGCGACGTCCACGGTAAGCCCCGCAAAGCTTTTGAATACTGGGATAAAGGTAGCCTTGCAACGATTGGACGTGCTGCCGCGGTTGCGGATCTCGGAAAAATCCATCTCTCAGGATTCCTTGCGTGGCTGTCCTGGCTCTTCGTTCACGTATTCTTCCTGATCGGGTTCAAGAACCGGGTCTTGGTACTGCTGGAGTGGGCGTGGTCGTATATCACCTTCCAGCGCGGGGCTCGGCTGATTACCGGAAACAGCGACTACATCGTACGGGAAGATCAGGCAGTAGCGCACGAAACGCGGAAGGTTTCCTAGCGCCCTCGTGCGGAGGCTGCGGGCGTAGTATGCGTTTTTTCGGTGCCCTAAACTCGGAGTTGGGCACTAGCTCAAGCGGGAAGAAATCTCCGCCTGAGCTAGTGCCCAAGACTCCGGGTCTAGAGACCACCGAGTGTAACTCCCGGTGTGCCGGTCATTCGGCAGAGATTGTGCGGAGCCCTCCTGATTCCGGTCTCACGCTTGAAAGGAAGCTTTGCATCTGCGGTAGCGCCTGCGTTCGGCAATCGTATAGCGCGATGTGGCCGCACCCTTTCAGGATCACCAGCGTGCTCTGGGGAACCTGCTGATGTAATGCTTTTCCCCAAGACAAGGGAGTTAGCAAATCCTGCTCCCCCCATATGATTAGCGTCGGCATGTTCACCGATTGCAGCTTTCCATTAACAAAGTCGGTACCACTATTTCTGACCTGCAGGATACGCTGCATGACGTCGCGTTGGGCTTGCATGCGCCGCAATGTGTCTCGCACCAGAAATGGTCCAATCCAGGAGCGCTTGGGAGTCATTAGCTCGCGGAACGCTTCCACATCTTGGGGAAAAGCTGGCTGCGGCACACTCGGGTCAAAGATGATGCCACCGGAATCTGCTACGACAAGTCGTCGCACACGATCCGGCCAGAGCCGGGCAACATGCAGCGCAACGAATGCTCCCATTGATACACCGACCAGATCCGCTTGTTGAATGTTCTGGCTGTCAAGGAAATCATGCACAACTTTTGCCTGAAGAGCGGCGCGGTAATCCACGTCCGGGTGGTCGGAACTCCCGTGGCCCAGCAAGTCGATCGCATACACCCGGCCATGTGCGGTTAAGGTGGGCAAGTAATCGGCCCAGAACAACGCGTCGCCTCCCATGCCGTGCAATAACACAATTGGTCGGCCGGAACCCGCCGCGTAGTAGTGAATACGATAAGAGCCAGCCTGCGCGATGCCGCTGTGCGCGCCCGCCATGGCAAAGCGCGCCCTCGCGTACGCTCTTAAAAATGTTGTTGGACGATATAGAAACCACGCGGCCATCAGCAAGGCTGCGACAAATGTGTAGTAACAAATGGTGAATAACCGTTTCGGTCGGACGACACGCGCCGGAGCCTGTGCTGCCATAGAGCACCCCCTGTCGGAATGTGAACTACCGGCCTAGAAAACCAACCTCAGTCCAAACTGCACCTGCCGTGGGTCAAACGCCGCTTTGAAACCCAATGGCGTGGATGAATCAAGGCCCTTTACGCCGCGGACGTTGAATGGACCAGTCAGATAGTTGATGGAATAAGGGCCGACATTGAACGGCTGCGGATCGCAAACGCCTCCGGTTGGCAACGGCTGCGGGATAGCCTGCGGCAACATGCAACCGCCGGGGAAAGTGTCGTTCAGCGCGCTGAAGTTGGTACGATTGAGGATGTTCGTGCCCTGTACCAGGAAATCTAGCCGTCGCCCCAAATCGCGATCAAAGTAAAACGACTTCGTTATCCGCAGGTCCAATGAATAGAAGTTCGGACCAATGCCAGTGTTGCGCGCGGCGATCCAGGGCCGTGCCCACAAGGGCGTACTTCCAGCGCCGTTTTGCAGGCCGGGCACTCGGACCGTGAATGGAATGCCGCTCCGCAGGAACAGGATTGGTGAAAAGGTGCTGTCGGCCAGCACATGCGAAACAAAGTTGCCACCGGCCTTGAATGGTGCTTCATAGACGGCATTGGCAACGAAATTGTGCCTGATGTCAAAAGTCGAAAGACCCCACTCCCTGCCCACGCGGGTGGGTCTGAAAGGCCTGAAATCACCGTTGAAATCAGTATTGTCGTCCATAGCCTTGCTGAAGGTGTAGTTAACTTGGAACTGCAGCCCACGAGCAAAGCGCCGGTTCAGCGAAGCCAGCATGCCATGATAAATCGAGCTGCCGATGGATTCCGAAGTCAATCGCTCCATCAACGTTGGATCGATTGGGGTGTAGATCGGGCCGATGAAAGGATCGACGATTCCTGTTTCTCTCATGTTTGTGTCGAGCGGAACGCTCAAATGGACGCCATGGTACATCTGATAACCGACCTCTATAGCCATGTTGCTGCCCAGTTCCCGTTGCACGCTGAGGCTCGCCTGAACGGAGTAGGGGTTCTTGTATGGCTGCATTATGTCGTATATGACTCTGCCGGGCTGGCCGGGTCCTATTTGAAAACCGGCGGCCTCGACCTGCGAGGCGCTTAGCCGGGGGAAAGGCGGCTGCTGCGCACAGCGTTCAGGTTCCTGCGGAGTACAGCCTGACAACATTGCCCAAAGCGTCAGGATTCGAGTGTCAGCAGCGGACAAGGTGCCCGCGACCCAATTGATGTGGTCGCCCTTTTCGGAAAGCAGGTTAGAAACGTAACCAATGAACAAAGGAATAGGTGCCACGAAAATCCCGCTCCCACCGCGTATGACTGTCTTCTGATCGCCACCAGGATTCCAGGCAAACCCCACACGAGGTGAGAAATAGATGTTCCGCGGCATCGGTTGGCTCGGCGCGTCTACGTCCACCCGGCCGCCGAGATCCAGTGTCAAGTTGCGCGTGATCTTCCACGAGTCCTGCACGTAGCTCCCGAAATAGTGTTCCCAACCCGTGGTCTCAGGATTGCCAAAGCCTTGCATGTAGAGTAGCGGCAAGCCGAGATTGAACGTCTGGAGAGCCGTCAAATTGGTGGCGGAAACTCCGGTCGCAGGCAGACCGTGCGCCAGATTAAAACCAACCAGGGGAAGGAAAGCGGGCGAAGACGGCTGAATCACACCGCCTACAATGGGAATGGCGCTGCCGACAAAATAGAAACTCCCTCCGAAATACAATTCATTACGGATCACATAGGTGAATGGCCGATAGGACGCTCCGAATTTGAGCGTGTGCTTACCCCAGATAGCAGACAAGCTGTCTTCAAACTGGAAGCGGCGTTGGTGGAGTATGAACGGCTCCCCAACTTCACCGCCGAACTGCCCCAGGCCCACGATCTTGACATAGGCCGTGTGCGGCGAAACTGGCGGCGATTCCAGGCTGCTCATCGGTACGACTTGCACCCGGAGCTGATTTAGGACCTTCGGAGTGAACGAATGGCTCCAGGCGCCCAGCAGCGTGTAATCCCGCCAAAAGCCGAGGATGGCATCGTCGGGTGCGTTGGAGGGATCCAGCATGAACATCCGGCTGGAATCATCGTGCTGCCAGGAAAACCGGGCTGTGATGCTATCGTCAGCTGTTGGTTGATGGTCGAGACGTGTCACCCCATTGTTAAACTTTTTCCAGTCGTTGAATGCGCCCGTGTTGGACCCCAGCATGAGCATCGTGTTGGGAAAATTGGCAGGATCCAGCAAGAATTGCAGCTGCCCTGCTGTGGCCTGCAGGAGCGGATCGCCGGAAGCCGCAAGTTGACTCACGTATTCCTGCTGCGCAACATTCGCACGAATTCCCTTGGCAGCGTCTGTATTGGCGTAATTTCGGAACTGCGGCTTGTCGCTCTTGGTGAACTCGTAGGCCGTAAACATGAAGAGCTTGTTCCTGACCAATGGACCGCCGAGCGTGAATCCCGTGACAAAATCCTGCTGGAACGCTTTCTTATCGGTCCGTGGAGCAAAGTAGTTTGTCGCGCTGATATGCTCGTTGCCGAAGTACGCGTGTGCGGCGCCGCGCCACCTGTTGGTGCCGCTGCGGGTCACGACGTTGACCGCAGTTCCGGCCGTGAAGCCAAACTCCGCCGCAAAGGAACTCCTGTTAACTTGGAATTCCTGCACCGACTCCACGGGCACGTTTGGTGTACGCAGTTGGCCAGACCCAAGATCGTTTTCGCCCCCATCTATAGTGACCAGGTTGCTACGGCCGTTGCTGCCGCCGATGGAGAGCCCGGTGCTCTGAAACCCACAAAAACCGGGAGCCTGAGCGCGCGGCGCCTCCGAACTGGAGACCCCGGGAAGTGTGAAGACGGTATCCGTGAACAGACGGGTGAGGTTCGGTAAGTCCGCGAGCTGTCGTCGGTCGATCGTATTGGCCTGCTGCGTTCGCTCCATCTGAACCAGCGGAACCATCTCGGGGACATCAACGGCGTCGCGTGCGGCTCCGAGTTGCAGGCGCACGTCATGATTGGCACTCTCACCTACCGACACCACCACCATAACCAGGGCAGTCGCAAAGCCGGGCGCCTCCACTTGCAACCGATAGGTGCCGGGCATAAGCGATGCAAAGCGATAGGTGCCATCCACACCGGTCTGAATAATCCTGGACCAACCTGTGTCTGGGCTGCTGATAGTGACGCGCGCACTCGTTACCACCAGACCCTGCGGATCGAGAACGGTCCCCTTCAAAGTCGCCGTCGAATAATCAACCTGAGCGAGGACAGAGGTGGCTCCGGCAAACGCGAATACCAGAACTGCCAATATGAACCTTGTCCTGCACATACCCACCTCCTCGGGGGAAGTTGTGGGTCGAAAAGGCACAGCTAGTCTTGCAAGTTCATCTTCCTCAGCAACGCCGCGAAGCGCGGGTCGGAGCGAATCGGGTCGAGGTGGGGATAGCTCTTGATCGGTGTCATCATCGGGTCGAACTGCTCGATGGCGCGCTCCATCCAGGCGAAGGCGTCGTCAATTTCACCCAGCCCGAGGTGCGTCCAGGCGAAGCACGAAGCGGGTACGTAGGCGTGCTCCACCGTGACATGCCGCCGGCTGAGTAGAGCACGGGCTTCACCGACGTTGCCGCTTTGCGCTAACGCCCAGCCGAGCCACGTCAAGGTGCTTGAAACGGGGAAGACGGCGAAACTTCTCCGGAGCGCCTCAACGGCCTCATCGAGTCTGTGCTGCATGCAGCGAATCTGGCCGAGTAGGGCGTAAGCGAACGCGAAATTCGGGTCCATTTCGAGCACCTGGAGAACGACTTCCTCCGCACGGTCGTACTTGCGCGACAACCAGAGCACAACCGCAAGCCAGGAGCGCAAATTGAGGTCCATTGGGTTCAACTCGAGAGCGGTTTCGACTTCGGCCACGGCTTCGTCGAGCCGGCCCATGGGCATGAGCCAGCTCAGCGCCCGGCGGAATCGGACTACCGAGGATAAGGGGTTCAGCGCCAGCGCCACGTCCATTTCGCGTTGGACTTCCGCCCAGTTGTAATCGGGTACTTTGCGAAACTGACCGAGCAGGGAGTGGGTTTCGGCCAAGGTATTATCGATCTCGACGGCCCGGAGGGCTGCCCACAGTCCCTCCGAAAATGCTTCTCGCGGCGAGGTCAACCCCACGAAACCAATCCACCAGTAGGATTCGCCGAGCCCGTCGTAAGCCAGCGCAAACTGCGGATCGCGTGCGATAGCCTTCTCGAAAAAATCTTTGGCGCTTGTGACGTCCGCGTAGATGCGGTAACGGCCCTGGAGATAAAGGTTATAAGCCACCACATCTTCGGTCGGCTTTCGCTTGGCCGAGACTCCTGCTGCGAAACGTACGCGGTCGGCGGCGACCGGGACATGTGTGGCGAGCGCCTGCGCAATGGAGCCATAGACGGTGAAAATGTCGCGCATGTCGGCATCGTACTTCTGCGCGAATACGTGCGCCTGATCGCTCGTCTGGATCAACTGCACATTGATCCCAACCTGATCGCCTTCGCGCCGAACGCCACCTTCCACCACGAAGTCGACGTTCAACTCGTGTCCGATGCGGGCGATATCTTGGTGGCGGCCCTTGTAGTACATCGCCGTGGTGCGGGCGATAACCGCCAGCGCGTCCGGCGCTATGCGCGCGAGGGCGGTGATCAGCTCGTCCGTGATCACGTCGCTGAAATACTCCTGCGCGGCATCTCCACTGAGATTGATGAACGGGAGGACCAGCAATCTGGCCCTCTTCGGTGGTCCTGGCTCTGCCGCTGGTTGGACTCGTTGGACATTGCCAATGAAGCGGTAGCCGAACTTTCGCGACGTCTCGATGAAACGCGGATGCTCGGCCGAGTCGCAAAGCAGTTCGCGCAGGCGAGCCACAAGGATGTTCAGATTATTGTCGAAGTCGACGAAGACGTCGTCACACCAGAGACGACGACGCAAATCTTCCCGAGTGACCGCGCAACCGGGGTGTTCGAGAAGGCAGGCGAGCACCTGAAAACATTGGTACGGCAACTTGATCGGAATTCCCCGTTTTCGCAACCGGCGGGCGTCGAAATCAAGTTCAAAGCCATCGAAGCGGACAAGGTTGGGCACTGTCCAGCCCCTGCGGTAGTGGCCAATCTGAGATTACCCCCATCCTAGGTGCTGGTCAATGGCTAACCGGCTTTCTATCAGCCAAATAGGACGCAAGGAAAAATCAAGGCTCAACAAAGCCGCCGTCTATTCAACTCTGCAGCCGGGCGGAGCAGAATGCCAACCGCGTATGAGGAGGTGCAAAATGAAGCTTCGCTACATCGCGATGATTACAGTTCTAATCGCGGTACTGGTAGGCATGAGCGCCGGACAGGCGCCAAGCCTGGTGCCGCTGCCGGCCACTCTAACGGGTGAACTGAATGGCGTGCCTTACCAAATTAGAGTTCCGGCAAATTGGAATGGCACGCTCCTCGTTTACGCTCACGGATACAGTTCAGGCCCGATACCGCCCAAACTGACGCTACTGCCCCAAGATGAGACTGTGTTGCTTGCCCGGGGCTTCGCGCTGGCCGCGTCAAGGTTCGGAGGTACTGGATGGAATATGAAGGAGGGCATGCAGAATACCGCAAACCTGACCGCTGCTTTTCGTGACATGGTGGGCCGTCCCCAACGCACGATCATGTGGGGTGGCTCGATGGGCGGTTTAATGACGCTTGGGATGATTGAGAAATTTCCCGGTCTGTACGACGGCGCCATCGCATTGTGCCCTCCCGCTGCAGGTACGCCGCGCCGTTTCGATCTGGGACTCGATATTGCACTGGCCTATGCGGTTGCCTTCGAATGGAACCAGCAATGGGGCACGCCGGGCGACATTCGTGATGACCTCAACTTTTCTGTCGAGGTACTACCGTACCTCTCGCCCGCAACTACGAATGATCAGATTGGGAGATGGGAGTTCATCCGTCTCGTCAACAAAATGCCGATAGACAGCTATTACGCTCCCCTGAACTTCAGGATTAGCAACATGAACTTCGCCATGGCAGTTCGGGCCGAGTTGGAGCACCGCGCCGGCGGCGCGGTAGCCACAAACATAAACCGTGTGTACACGCTCAGCAGTGACGACAAGTTGTATCTGATGAACCAATACGGCTTGGATGTCGAACCGTTGCTGGCGCAAATGAATGCGCAGACTATTTACGCCCCCGACCCCAATGCCCGTAATTATGCCGAGCATTACGTGAATCCCACCGGGCGAATCACTCGACCGGTTATTACCTTACATACCAAGGGCGACTCGCTTGCTATTCCTGGTCACGAAAGCGCGTACCGTGTGGCGGTGGAGCAACAGGGGAACGGCAACCTGCTGGTACAGCAGTTCACAGACGGCGTGGCGCACTGTTATTTCACTTCCGAACAGGACATTGCTGCGGTAGATGCCATGATGCATTGGCTGGACAGCGGCAACCGGCCCGATGCGTCCTTTTTTAGTGCCCCAGGTTTTCTAGAGGAATTTGTTCCTGAGCCATGGGCCTGGTAGTCGGCATGTCCATGCAGCTAGAAAGGAGATTGGTTATGCGTAGTCGAATCGCAATGATGCTTACCCTGGCCATTCTGGTCTGCCCCTTGTTTGTAGGAACCACATTCGCCGACCAGAATAGCTGTACGATAGCTACCGTTAAGGGAACCTACGGTTACGTGGGTTTTGGAACCGTACTGGCGACCAACCCGTTCGGCGCTCCGGCAGGATCATACTCCTCGACCGGGACGCTCACCTTCGACGGCAAAGGAAACCTCCTCATCGTCGACACTGGGCGAGTCGATAATCTGTTCACTTCGCCCGATACTCAGTATCCCAGCACATATACGGTCTCCAATGACTGTGTCGTGACATTCACGATCACAGCCTGGGCCGAGCTTGGGCTTCCAGGCCCGCACTACAAAGGCGTCATTGTCAACAACCGGAAAGAACTGCGAGCGATAAGCTTGGTTCCGGGATATATCGTCAACTACGTGAACACAGCCAAGATCACGGCCGAGGATAGTGACTAGGCCCACGGATGCAGTTGTCGCGACTTGGCAATGGTCGCTCGACCAGTTCGAGCGACTCTTGCTTGGGCCTCTACTATCAACTTTTAAAAACGGAGCATGACGCGAGATACTCATGTGGGAGTTGGATTTTTCGAGCGAAGCGGAAATTCTAAGTGCTTGAAAACTTTGGCTGCCCCCCAGGGATTCGGGCAGCATTACAAAGCGTTCATGGTGGTATCTCAGGACTGGTTCTGAACCCAAGGCAGGCTGAGTAAGATTCGGCGCGATCCTTGCGAGATGGGAGCGGTCTCGGACCGCTCCCTCTTAGTTGGACGATTCAGGAGAACATGCGATTCCGTTCCCGCGGGTGAGGATCCAAGGGACGGTTCCCCAATCCCGCCCGCGTTTTAGATGTCCAAATCTCATTAGTTGCACACTCAATGCTTGCTTCGAGTTTTGGTCGGACCAGTTGCACCACGCCCTGGTGGCAGAAACCTCGATTCAACGACGCAGATCCGGTAGGAACCGATTCATCGCGACTCCCTTGCGTCTCCCCAATCAGGTCTATCACAACCCGTGACCCTGAGTCCCCATCCTACTGCGCCAGGGAGATCCACCATGGACGCACTCAAGCTTTTGAAACAAGGCCACGACAAGGTTAAAAAGATCTTGTCGCAACTCGACGACACTACAGAGAAAGCTGTCAAAACACGCACGACACTCTTTGAGACGGTTAAAAGAGAGCTAACAATCCACGAAACGATCGAAGAGGAGATCCTGTATCCAGCCTTTCAAGAACAGGCCAAGCTGAAAGACATCGTGCTTGAAGGATACCAGGAGCATCATGTGGTCGATCTAGTTATGGGCGAGTTGACCGGTGTGTCTCCCGAAGAGGAACAGTGGGGCGCAAAACTGAGCGTGATGAAGGAAACTGTCGAGCATCACATCGAAGAAGAGGAAGGTGAGATGTTCAAGAAGGCCCGACAGCTGTTCGATCCAACAGAGCTCGAGGCGTTGGGTACTCGATTGGAGGCCCGCAAGACTGAGTTGGAAAAGGAGTCGCCAGAAGACCTGCAAGAAAGCCGCGACGCTGCATAGACCTCGCAAAACAACTACGGTCGCAATTGCCGGCTATTCGGAAGAGGAGCCAGCGTTTCCGAAAACGTCTGGAGCCCGGTTGCAGCGGAACCTACACTCCAGGAGGAACTCAGTACAGCTTCTGTCTGGGAACGTTGGCTGGCCGGCGTGGATGATGCATAGGTGGCCTGTCGCGGCATATATGGCTAACTTGTTTCTTGGCCAGTGACTCAAGTGTGTACGCGGTAAGCACCATGGAACATTTTGTGCAGACGCTTTCGTGCTTTGCACTGTCATCGTCTGGTTTCATCGTGAATGCGCTTGTTTCCATATTTCCACCTACTCGGTCCCCTGGCAGCGATGTAATCGCTCGAACGCAGGGCGGGATGGGCTCATTCATGCTTCCAATCAGCAGACAGGATTGCAAGCGCTTTGAGTCTACCCATAGGGTCATTTCGCCCTCTCGTGAATTACTGATGAGTTGGCGACGCTTCAAATTTCTTGTTGCATGCATCCGGTAGGGCGATTTCATTGCCATCTATGACGCCATTACCGTTCTTATCGCCATACGAAGTGATCGGAAGCGGACACGCGACTGGTTGCACCGGCAGTTCGGGCGGGACGAGCAGGTGCGGCGTGGAAAAGTCAAAGAACTCGGTCATATCATCGGCCCCAGCATCGCGATCCGTGAGTGGTTGCAAATTGAAACGGGTCTCGATCAATTTCAAGATCGAGGTGAATTCGCGATCGGTGTGCGAAACAAAGTGCGGCTTGACCCATGGCGAAATGACAAGCAGAGGCACACGAAAACCGCTGTAGGTGAAGTTGTCGTACTTTCCGCCGTCGGTGCTGACGCGCAGTGGTAGGGTGGCATCAGGAGCCGGAACAGAGTACGGAGCAACGTGGTCGTACAGACCTCCGCCTTCGTCGTGAGACAGGATAAAAACTGAAGAAGGCCATGCAGGGCTGTTCATCAGGGCGCGGATGATCTTCTCCGCACTCGCGACGCCCCGCTGCACGTCGTGGCCTGGATGTTCATCAAGCGCGGTCGTGTCACCATCTTCTCCCGAAGAATGTTCTATGAAGATGACCTGCGGCAGGTCGCGATCGGCCGTTGGCCGCGACAGAATGTCGTAGTAGTTCTTGATTTGCCAGGCGTTCGTCATGAACCGGTCCCAATCGCAATCGGCGCAGCCGCCGACTTTTGTGTAATTAGCAAGAAAGACGCTTCCATCCTGGTAGTAGTAGCGCCAGGTTATGCCGGCTTCGCTCAAACGACGAAAAATCGTCGGGACCTCCGCTGGGAAAGGATTGGAGGGACGGATCATCCCGCCCGACGTTGCCGACAGCAGGTAGGCTCGGTTCACGATCGTTCCCGACATCACCGAAGAGTGAAAGTGATCGCTCGTCGCGAAACGGGTGGCAACTTCGCAGTAGAACGGAATATCGCTGCAATCGTAGTAACCCATAGTCCGTGTAGAGTGCGGGTCGATCTGGGAAGGAACCGAAGGCGTGGGTTGCTTCATCCACGCATCCATCTTGAACTTGCTGTTCTGATAGTTGGCGTAGAAATGGCTCTCGTTCCAGGCCGGACTCAGGTTGTCAGTACGGACGGAACGTTGATGATAGGGGTGCACCGCATCGCCGTAGTAGTCGTACATCACGATGTTGGGATTTAACCCATCTAAGTCGCTGGAGAGTCCCTTCGACTGTTGGTACTCGCCGAGCATTCCGAAGTAGTTGTCAAAGGTGCGATTTTCCTGGACGAAGAAAATGATGTGCTTGATATTTGCCAGGCCAGTGGCATTGCCGCCCAGCAGGGTCACAGTCGCGGTAGCCGTCTTGGTCGCACCCGCAATGTCGGTAGCCGTTGCAACGTACGTGGTTGAACCTGTCGGCGACACTTGCAGCGTGCCGCTCGTGTTCACCGCCCCAATCTCCGGAGCAATCTGTACTGACACGGCGTTCTGGGAATTCCAGGTAAGCACGCTCTTACCACCGGCTGAAATCGTGGCGGGCACGGCCGTTAAACTGATCGCAAGTTGGGAACTAGGGGTGAGCGTAACCGTGGCATTTGCGGTCGCCGTCCCTCCGGCGCCTTTGGCGGTTGCAGTATAGGTAGTGGTAGCCACGGGGCTGACCTGGGCCGTACCACTCGCCGAAGTGAACGTTCCGACGCCTTCATTAATTTCGACGGATGTCGAATCTGTTGCATTCCACTGTAAGGTCGAACTCTGCCCTGCCATCACTGTCTCGGGTGAGGCGGACAGCGAGATTGTCGGCTTCCCCATCGTGACCGTAACGTTGACAGACTGAGTCTTTGAGACAGCATTCGGCGCTGTTGCCGTCAGGGTGTACATGGTGGTTTGCGTTGGCACGACTGTGCGCGAACCGGAGGTCGGTAATTCAACGCCGTCATCGTCGTCATTGATGTTTGGCGTAATACTCACCGATGTGGCATTCGTCGTCTTCCAGGTCAAAGTCGTGTATTGCCCATTGGTAAGCGAAGTCGGCGCTACAGAAAATGCCACTGTGATCTGATTCTTGTCGGCCGGAGGGGAACTGGTAGTGTTTGTTCCGCAACCACTGAAACCAAAAGCTGCCAGTATGAGAATTGCCAAAGCGCGGAATCGCATTAGTCCATTCATAGCCACCTGCTACTGTGCGAGTCAGATTCCTGGTTCCTGAACGGAGTTGGTGCGCTCCATCACTGGTCAACGTGATAACTCGAAGGGGTCTTATCTTCGGAACAGGAAAGAACATATCAGCGCGGAATCGAAGTTCTTTCGGCGCTCCGGGTGAAGACATCGGGAGTGGGTGCCTGCGGCTGACCGGGAATGAATGCAGTTTAGTGAGCAATTTTGAACAGACAGGTCTCTTCACCACTCCCTACCATTTTGGTTCGATGAGGAGACTCGCTGTGGCTATCCCCACCTTGTTGTGCATCGACGACCGCACGCAAATGTTAGAGCTTCGCAGATCGACTCTTGAAGCCCACAATTATTCCGTCAAAGTCGCATCGAGCGGCTATACGGCTCTGAAGGTATTGGAAGAAACGCCGGTTGCTGCGGTTCTTCTTGAGTACAAGTCTGAAGGAATGGACGCGGAAGCGGTGGCCTACCAAATCAAGCAACTCTTTCCGAAGTTGCCGATCATACTCCTTTCAGCGTACTCCGAGATGCCAGAGCGGATCATGTGGCTGGTTGATGAGTACGTGTTGAAAAGTGAACTCCCGGATGGGCTGTTTCGGGTGCTCGAACAAAAGGTTCGCCAGCCCTGGTTCGCACCAAGTCCCAACCAATGGCGTAAGGCGAGCGCTATAGCAGCGTAAGCAAACCATTATTAATTTAACTATCCGGCTGAAACCTGGGGACGCACGTGACTCAATGGGCCATTGGATCAGAGGGTGGAGTCACGACCATCCTGTTACCAACATCTCTCCTGCTAATCCAAGTTCACTTGTGCTATTTCGAGAAGTCGATAGTCTTGATGGGGGCCGATATTCCCTGCTGGTAGAAACTAACTTTGACTGCCCGTCCCGAGACGTCAACAGTGGCGAAACCATTTACCGAATCGCACCACTCGGTACGTGCCGGCGAATCGCAGGGATAACCAGGGGCTCCAGCAGTGCCCGCCACAATCTCCTCGAAGTCATGAGTCAGGCTCGGCAACCGCGTCGTGTCCATGTGCGTGTAGGCCAGCACGTGTTCGTGACCATGGAAGCTGGCGGACACGAGGGGATGCTTGTTCAGCACTTCGATCAGTTTCTGCGGCGCGTAACTGCCTGACGCCCCGGTGAACTCGCAATGCACACTCTCTACGCAGAAAATCGGGCCGTGAAAATATATGAACGCGTGAGTGAGACCACGTACCTCGGCTGCCGCGAGGTCACCATCGAGCCAGGAAATCTGCGCGGGCGTGATTACGTCTGCATCTCCGGGCACATCGATTGCGACAAAATGCGAGTTCTTATAATCGAACGAGTACGTTAAGTCCGGCGTGAACGCACTATAATGCGTCGCTCCGACAGCCCCGGCGACACTCGCTAGTTCGTAGTATTGCTGCCATCCCGAGGTGTCCAATGCATCGTGGTTGCCGCGAACAAAAAAGGTCCTGGCCGAGACGCCATTACTTGAGTTGCCGTCGATTGCGGCCAGGAAGCTGTTCGTTCCAGCGATGGTAAAGCCCTCCGATTCTCCGTCCCCGGCATACAGCGTGAACGCCGGATTGAGTGTCAACACTTGTGCGGATAGGGCGGCCAGCGTAGTGTTGCCGCCTCGCGTATCTGCCCATGCGACAAAACGGAAGACAGATTGAGTTGGCGGAGTCGGAGGAGGTGCGGGCCCCGACATGCTACTCCCGCAGCCAGGCAGCAGCACGAGAAGAGGCAGAAGCCCCAGCAATATGAGCGTGGGAACTGCAAAGCACGGCCGCACTGAGGGGGACGACTGTTCCTTGTGGATCATGTGCCCCTTTCGAGCGTGATCACAGCACAGTGGCAGGATTCGCCCGCCGGCTCCTTCATCGAAGATGAAGCACGCAAAGATTAGGCAGAATAATGACAAATCCAGCAACTCGCGCATGGCCAATAGAGAACGCTCGGCAAGTTGGTAACAGTTCCTACTGCTTACTTAGAGGCAGTCATCAGGTTCACAGGACAGGCTCCGGCGAACACAGCATAACGCCAGGAAAAGCCCGTTCCTTTTGTCAGGCTCTCTCAGCTCGCGCCTGTTGGTTGCTCGCTTGTGCCGGCTGAGGCTTGTTGGGCGAACGAACCGTGAGCGAGAAATCGATGATGTATCGGACTGGGTTTGCGCAGAACAAGCAGGGAGTAATCTGGATATCCCCGACATCTTCGCGTAGTACGCTCAAGGGAAACGACCGCAAGCATTCCGTGCAAGTCAACACTATAAAGGGCACACCATTCGAATCATGCCCGTTCCGTGGGATCCACACGGGCGCCGATTGTTGTTGATGCGTTGCCGCACGCTGCGCCGAAGTTTGAATCAATTCAGCAATCATCCGCAGGAGTTCTTTTGGATGGTGGAGACCCTTGGCGTAGAAAGCATCGGCAATTACCCCTCCCGGGACAAGGTCGCCAGAATCGTATGCACCACTCATAGCGGCAACCGAGATTTCAGGAAAACGCCGGCGCAGGACGGATAGTAACTCGAAGCCCGACATGTGCGGCATGTTCAGGTCGGAAATGATCACATCGGGGACAAACGACTTGAGTTGCAACAGGGCGTCAAAGCCGTCAATCGCAGTGCTGACCTCGTATCCAACGCCGGTCAATAACATCCTCAAGCTTTCGCGAACACTGAGTTCGTCGTCAACGACAAGGATTCGGCCTTTGGATGATTCGCTCATGACTGGAATCCTCCTCGAAAGGTATCGAACGCGAAAGTTAGGCAGAACGATATCATTTTCGGGAACTCACGTATGGTCAAGATTGAACACTCAAGCAAATAACCTGGAATTGGAGATATCTCATTGTGGTCAATTCTGTACAGCCACAGCGTCCCCTCTTGGGGCAAAATCCAGTGTCTAGGAATGTGGGATTCGACGGCCAGCGAGAGCAACCATCAATTCTCTTGCAGAGAGGCTCCAAAGATGCCGCAAATCGAAGAACAGAAGAAACTGCCCACCCGTGTTACTTACCGGGGAATCACATACACGATCTGCAGAAGTTGCCATGAAGTGATTGGAAGCGGAAAGAACGAGGCGACTTTGCTAGCCGTCGAGAAATTTCACAACTGCGCCGCAATGAAAGAAGAAATGGAGGATGACTATGCCATGCGAGCCTACAATGCCAAACGAGGTGCGTGAGAGTGTCGCTCGAGTGCACCGAGGATATTACTCTATAGGCAGGAGGCGAACGCTCTCGCCGGCATATCTCTTCTTCGGCAACGCGATTGTGTGGAGATGTGACCAGTGTCCCAGAATGTTCTTCCTTTCCCTGGATGACGCAAGATCCCTTGAAATACCAAGATACATATCGACAGAGTTCGACTCTCATTCTTGCGTGACGCCGGAGGTTGTCGACACTTCTTCAATTGATCACGATTGCGAATGTGAAGTCATTAGAATCACGCGCGGCGTTCACAGCAGAAATCCCAACTCCACCTATAGAACCGACCGGGACCCAGGTTAGGAATGTCGCGTTCGGACAATCTGCATGCTTGTTTTGCAGAAAGACTGCAAGAAACGTCATTGTTTTTGCGAGACGTTAGTTCGCCGAAGCCCACCGCAAGGTATGAAGAGATAATCGTCGACAATCACAAGGTGTGAGTGATTTGTCCGCTGTTGTGCCTTCCCTGCATTCTCTTCTGCAGAAATAGCAAAGACAATCGCACCTACTATCCTGTAGGCGCTAAGGTCCGGCCCCAAAGAAGCGGGAGTTTGCCATGAACCTGTTGTACTAGCGCGGCTTGGTGTCCATTGGGTGAATATGGCAGAGAGCTCCGTTCAGAATTGAGGGAACAAATAGACTTCAGAGAAACTCGTTAAATACATCTAACTTCCTGTACGTGAAGAACTTGCCTGAATATCTGAACTCGAGTCCCTTCTTCGGCGCCAATTTATGATTGGGAGTCGTTTGCTTAGGATTGGGAGTCGTTCGCGTGAGTTGATCCGGTGCCCAAAGGCCCGCGCGATCATCTCCGAAGCGCTGGACGAGCTACACGATGCCGAACACCGTTGTGCGTGAAGAGGCGTTTCAGCTTGCGTGGAGCCAGATCGTAAGGGGTTATTCCCTGCCGGTCTGGCTCCACCGTGAATAGCCACCAAGCCTAACGTTGGCTTTGTGGTTTGCCACTCGACTTGGCACAAGCGGCAGCATTGGATGATGTCAGCATCACCAATACTGCCGCTTGCTGTTTCTCGATTGCTTCGACAGCCTTCTGCTTGGCCGCAGTGCGGATGTGGGTGTAGTGGCGGACCATGTCTGCCGACAAATGCCCCACGACTTCCACGACTGGTGCCACGAGGACTGATGGTCCGTCATGTAGGAACGCACTATGCATCGTCGTCGGGTGCGTTAGTCAGCGGAGATATCTAAGTTCGGTGACGAACCCAGGGTGAGCTCGGCTTCAACAGGATCTTTCGAACGTCGAAGCAGAGCAATAGCCTTAGCCAAGTAAACGTAATAAATCGGGGTCATATATAAGGTCAGGAGTTGCGAGCACAACAGGCCGCCAACCACCGCTACTCCGAGTGGACGCCGCGCTTCCGAGCCTGCGCCGATGCCGAGGGCGAGGGGCAGAGCACCAAATATCGCCGCAACCGTCGTCATCATAATCGGACGAAACCTGACGAGTGCTCCATCCATAATGGCTTCTTCAGGGGACTTCCCCGCGTATCTCTCTTCGCGCAACGCACAATCGATCATCATGATCGCGTTCTTTTTAACGATTCCCACGAGGAGGATGATTCCGACAAAGCTATACAGGTTCAGTTCCAGTCGAAAAAGAAGCAATGCGAGGAGAGCACCAATTCCAGCCGAGGGTAAACCCGAGAGGATGGTAATGGGATGAATGACGCTTTCGTAGAGAATTCCCAGAATCACATAGATGACACCGACGGTAGCAATGAGCAGCCACATCAGCCTCGATGTCGATGAAGTGAACGCCTGCGCAGTGCCTTGAAAACCATGTGTAATGGTTGCTGGCAGGATCTGACTTGCTACTTCTTCTACCTCGCGTGTCGCACTGCTAAGAGAACTGCCGCGGCGGAGGTTGAAACTCAAAGTGACCGACGGTAATTGCCCAAAGTGCATGATCGTCAGGGGCCCACGCGTTAGCTGTATTTGCGCCACTGATCGGATGGGAACTAGGGCTCCGGATGCTGAATGTAAGTAGAGCGTCGACAGAGCGTCAGGATTCGTCTGAAGACTGGGATCCATGTCCAGCAGTACTTTGTATTCATCGCTCGGCCCATAGATAGTCGAGACTTGCCGCGGTCCAAACGCGCTGTACAGCGACTGCTCTGCTTGCTCCGGACTCACTCCGAGCGCCGCTGCTTTGTTCCGGTCGATCTGAACGTTCAACTGTGGACTGTTTATTGCAAGATCGCTGGTTACGTCCTCGAGCTCAGGAATACGCCGAAGGGCGCGTTCCAGAAGTGGCACGTAGTAATAGAGTGCGTGCAGGTCCACGCTTTGTAATGTGTATTGGTATTCACTTTTGGTCAGCATGCCGCCGATGCGGATTGGGGGGAGGATTTGCAGGAAGGTCTTGATCCCGGGAATCTGCGTAAGCTTTGGTCGGAGCTCTTGAATAATCGCATTTGCGCCAGGGCGCTCTCCGCGCGGCCGCAGGTGCATGAATATTCGACCCAAATTGTTGGAGGTGTTGATTCCGCCACCGCCTA
Source organism: Terriglobia bacterium (assembly GCA_032252755.1). Classification (NCBI taxonomy): domain Bacteria; kingdom Pseudomonadati; phylum Acidobacteriota; class Terriglobia; species Terriglobia bacterium. The sequence goes on along the minus strand of JAVUPY010000071.1, from coordinate 7,836 downwards.
CGGTCGACATGCGACCCTGGGCATACCCGCTGTTGGCAATAACGCTATCAACCTCCTTCTGGTGCATGATCATGTCCTGGAACGAAATCCCTTCGGCGGCTTGCGTAAACGCGAACATCTGACCAGTATCGACGGTCGGCAGGAATCCTTTCGGAACGCCGTTCACAAGGACGTCAGGCATTCCATGCGGCATGAATCGGGCGACGCCACCAGGAATACCGAATGCCAGCAAGAAAGTAACCGCCAGCAAGAGGATTGACAGAAATAGAGCGCTCAGTTTGTGCCGCATCACAAAGCCCAGGGAGCGACTGTAGATTCGTAAAGAGCGCTCGAACACGGTGTCGGCATTATCGAGGGTTGTTGACAACGTGCCCGTTCCCAGCAGCCGACCGCACAGCATCGGCGTCAATGTCAGAGACACTATCCCGGACATGAGAATCGAAAAAGCGATAGTAATTGCAAACTCATGCAGAAGCCGTCCGATGACCCCTCCCATGAACAGCACCGGAATGAAAACAGCCGCCAGTGAGAGTGTCATCGAGATGATCGTAAAAGTGATTTCGCGCGATCCTGTCAGTGCAGCCTGCATGAGCGGCATGCCTGCTTCGATGTGGCGGACAATGTTTTCGAGCATGACCACGGCGTCGTCGACCACAAACCCGACCGACAGTGTCAATGCCATTAGCGAGAGATTGTCCAGGCTGAAGCCAAGCAGCCACATGACGCCGAACGTACCCACAATCGAAACGGGAATCGATGTTGCCGCAATGAACGTTGCAGCGAGCCTTCGCAGGAAGATGAGGATAACAAGAATGACCAATCCGATCGTCAGTAAAAGTGTGAATTTGACTTCACTGAGAGATTCACGAATCGAACTCGATTCGTCATAGAGGACATCCACCTTCACGGCCTGGGGAAGCTGCCGCTGAATTTCGGGCAACAGCGCCCGGATCTTGTCAGTAATCTCGACAGTGTTTGCGCCCGGTTGCCGCATGATGGTAAGGACAATCGCGGGTTCACCATTGAACCAGCTGGCGAGCTTTTCGTTTTCGACACCGTCAACCACGTTCGCAACTTCTCCGAGATGGACGGGGCCGCCATTGCGATATGCGACGATGAGCTGGCGAAACTGCTTTGCAGTTGAGAGCTGCCCGTTGGCCGTGATTGCGTAAGCTTTTCCGGGAGTGTTCAGCGCACCTATCGGAAGGTTGACGTTGCCGGTTTTGATGGCATTTGCGAGATCGTCTATGCCGATTTGCCTGGAAGCGAGCGCATACGGGTCCGCCCGGACACGGAGGGCGTACTTGCGCGAACCGTAAACCTGAGCCTCGGCGACTCCTTTGACCATCGACATTCGTTCCGCAATGCTCGTCTCCGCAATTTCGTCGACGTCGGACATACTGAGGGTGGGTGAATGAACTGCGAGGTAGAGGATCGGGGACTCCGCAGGATTCACCTTTTGATAGGTCGGGGGAGTTGGCATTTCAGCGGGAAGCTGTGGGATTGCGTTCGCAATAGCCGATTGCACATCTTGAGCGGCGCCATCAACGCTGCGACTAAGATCAAGCTGGATGGTGATACTGGTACTGCCGAGGGAGTTCGTTGAATTCATCGAATCGATGCCCGGCACCGTTGAGAGCTGTTTCTCCAATGGCGTCGCCACAGCCGAAGCCATCGTCTCGGGACTGGCACCTGGAAGCGTTGCGGTGACCTGAATTGTCGGGTAGTCGATATTGGGAAGGTCGTTCACCGGAAGCTTTCGATACCCAGCAATTCCAAACACCAGGAGTGACGAAGTAAGTAGCGTCGTCGTGATCGGCCGCTTCAAGAACAACTCCGGGATATTCATCGCGCCCTTACTCCATTTCGAACAAATCGGTCCTCAATAGCCGACATTTGTGTCGGCTGTCGCGTCGGGGGCTCTTTTGACTTCAACCAGGCGGTTCGGCTCGAGACTTACTTGGCCATCCGTCACTACGAGTTCCCCAGGATGCAGCCCTGTGCTGATGACGGAGTACGCCCCTTGCGTGCGTTGCACGTGAATGGTGCGGTTCTCGGCCCTCTTCTCATGATTCACGACATAAACGTATTCGCCTTGCTGTCCTGACATGACCGCTTGAGATGGAACCACCAGTGCTTGTTTTTGGATTGATAGCCGGAGCAGGACATCTAACTGCTCACCCGGCCACAATCGCCGATCGCGATTTGCAAACACTCCCCTCAGTCGTATGGTTCCCGTCCCGCGATCAATGGAGTTGTCAATAAAGGACACATATCCCCTGCTCTCCTGGGAAGGGCCTTGGTGAGGCATGGATACAAACACTGGCAGCGGACCTGAGGCTAGGTGCTTTTTTACTTCGGGGAATTCACCTTCAGGGACAGAAAATTCAACGTAAATTGGTTCGATTTGATTAATGACGACCAGCGGAGAGTCGTCGTTAGCTTTTACCTGGTTGCCGGGCGCAACGAGGAGAACTCCTGTTTTTCCATCGCATGGAGAATATATGTCGGTATAAGTGAGTTGCACGCGTTGCTCTTCTACCGCTGCTCTCGCCGCGTCGGTGCTTGCCTTCAGCGCCTCTGCTTGTGCTTTCGCCTCGTCATAAGCGTCTTTCGAGATGATTCCGCTCTTGTAAAGTTCCGTGTATCTCGCGGCCACTGTTTGCGCGCGAGTGAGTTGGGCCTGCTCCTTCTTTAACGAGGCTTTTATCTGCTCGAAACTCGCTAGAAGCTGGCGGTCGTCCAACCTAAACAGCAGTTGCCCTCGGCGTACTTCGTCTCCTTCTTTGAACAACACTTCTTTCAGCTGGGCAGACACCTGGGATTTGATTCCGACTGTGACACGGGCTTGAACGTTGCCGATCGCGTGAATCTCAACCGGGAGGTCACGCAGGATCGCGGCCGAAGTCACGACGGGGACAGGGGGAGGAGCGGCACCAGGCGAATCAGGACGAGAGCAAGCTGAGTCGGCGCAGCAGAAGAGAATCAGGGATATCGACAATATGAGTGAGAATGGGCTGGATCGGCCTGACACTGGATAATAATGCCCACTCGAAGGTAGTGGGGCCCAGTGCCAGAAGTCATGTATTGTGGGCTTCGCGGAAAGTATGACTTTCGGCATATCTATGGCCGGAGCAGTTGTGTCACAATGCCGGTCGTGTGGGTTAATGACTTAGTTTCACAGCGCAAACACCAAGCCATGCGTTGGTCAGGGATGCTCATCTGGTTCTTTCTCGGGCTCCCCGCGCTCGACCCGTCCACGCGTAAAGGTGACGAGATCCCCATCTCCTGGATATGGTGGCTCTTCTGCTTTCTTTGTCTCGGCATCGCCTATTTCTTTGGCTCGACGAATCGCAGACTCCCTTCCTGGGCACGACTCGCCGCGCTTGGCATTCAGAGCCTGAGCGTGGTTGCAATGACCCTTCTGTTTAGGAACTACTTCAACGGTCTGTTACTCGTTCTCGTCGTGTGGCAGTTGGCACTTTACGTGGATGAACGGACTACGATTGTGTGGTCCATCATTCAGACCACTGTTGTAATTGCCGCTCTCGAACCGCATTGGCACATGGGTTGGCGTTGGGCCATGAGCAGCTGTTTGGTCGGACTCGAGATATTCGCATTTGTGGCAGGCCAACTGCTTGCACAAGAAGCTGCTGCGCGAGATGAGTTACTGCTCCTGAGTGTAGAACTGGGTTCAACCCGGGAGCTGTTGAAAGAAAGCACGCGGGTAAGTGAGAGATTGCACATCGCTCGTGAGCTGCACGATGTACTCGGACATCACCTGACCGCTCTCAGCCTTCAACTCGAGCATGCGGTTCATATCACGGCGGGTGACGCGAGGCAGGAAGTGGAACGCGCTCAAACATCTACCCGCCAAATGCTGTCCGATATACGCGGTATTGTCGAGAACATGAGAACTGAGGCCGGGCTGGACCTTGCGCCCGCACTCAACTCACTGAAGCAGCGCATGGTTCGCCCACAGTTGCATTTGGACGTACCGCCACAGTTCTCAGTCCAGGACGGATCACGTGCTCATGCAGTTCTGCGTTGCGTGCAGGAAATCGTTACGAATACCATCAAACATTCCGGCGCCGACAATTTGTGGGTCACGATACGCCTCAAAGACGATGTTATCGAAGTTTCGGCTCAAGATGACGGAACTGCGCAATCAACTCCGCGAGCCGGTGCGGGACTGACTGGGATGCGCGAGCGATTCGAGTCCTTCGGCGGGCGCGTCGAGTTTCGCAACCAGCCCGATCTCGGTTTCAGCGTTTCCGCGTGGCTACCGCTTCAGCGTCAGGACAGGATTGCATGATTCGGGTATGCATTGTCGAAGACCAGACTTTGGTTCGGGAGGGTCTGGCCCGCCTACTTTCCCTCGCGCCAGATATCGAAGTTATTGGCGAAGCGGCCGACGGTGATCAAGCCCGGCAACTCATTCTACGGACTTCACCCGATGTCGTGTTACTCGACGTCCGAATGCCGCGTGCTAGTGGCTTAGAAGTGCTGCAATCATTTCAGAGCGGTACCAACATGCCGCCTTGCATCCTTCTAACTACTTTTGATGACGATCAGGTCGTCTTACAAGGTATTAATCTTGGCGCAAAAGGGTATCTGCTGAAGGATGTGACCCTTGAACGACTAACGGACGCAATCCGTCGAGTTGCGGCTGGCGAGACTATTTTCAGTCCAACCCTCACACTTCGACTAATTCGAGAACTAAATCCGACTTTGAAACGGGCCAGCCAACACACGGACGAATTTCTTACCGATCGTGAAGAAGAAGTCCTGCGTCTAATGACGGGAGGCTACACGAATCGAGAGATTGCCGATGCACTGGCGATCTCGGAGGGAACTGTGAAGAACTACGTTTCCAGTATTCTCTCGAAACTTGGTGTCCGCGACCGGACGCGCGCCGTGCTGAAGGCGATCCAGGAAGGGTACCTTTGAGTCACAAGGGCATTTAGAAACTAAGGCACTCTTACGTGAATCGTTCTTAGCTGGCGATCTAATCGAGAAAATAAAGCGACTCAGCCCTCTCCTTTTGGAGCAACTCGCATTTCCCAGTATTCTCGAAACTCATGCGAGCCTTCCGTGACTATTGGCACTATTGCGCTGCCGATGCTTTTTTTATGGTCTCCACCTGGGAGGTCTCACATGCAGACATTCAGAACTGCGTCGTTTGTCGCAATTACAATTATCGCCCTAGGTATCACTCTCGGCGCTGAAGCATGGCCGTCACGCAACATCAGAACGCGAGCGATACACGTCAAAGCAATGAAGTTCAGGTTTGTCCCGAATAGAGTTACCGTCAGAAAGGGCCAGACTCTCAAGCTTGAACTGACTAGCGCAGATGTTGAACATAGCTTTCGTATCTCAACCTTGGGTATGAACTATCCAATTGAACCGGGTAAAAACACAGAGGTCATTCTTACCCCCGCATTCACAGAAGAGCTTCATGCCGACTGCGGAACATTCTGTGGAGTGGGACATAAGAAAATGAACTTCACAATCGACGTGGAGCCATAGTTACCCAGCCGATAACGATCGGTACTTCCAAATCAGATCTGCTCGGGTTCGACTCCAGGGCCCGCGCACTGCTCGAAGCTCGCCATGCGTTCCTTGCACCCGTTCAACGTTCTCGGCACTAGTCGCCTACGTAACGTATATCGTAAACAATCCGGGGTTGCTGGATAGATTATGGGAAGGGCCTGTTCCCAACAGTAATCATTTCAACGGCGTTGACAAGGTAGAGCTTTTGCGGATAATTCGTGTGAACTGTCTCTCCGAAGAGCACGGCCCCTGTTCGGATATGCACACCCCCTGAGACGGTTCTTCCCAAGTTCACTGGAGGTAGTTCGATGAAAACTGCATGTATGGCAGTGCTGTTAGCGCTTGCCTCCGCAAGCATGTTCGCGCAGAGCCCATTCGACGGGAAGTGGCAGCTTAACCAGCAGAAAAGCGATATGACCGGTCATACGATGAAGATCGAAGACGCGGGTAATGGAGCGATCAAATTCGTCGGCCCGAATTTCACCACGACGGTGAAGACGGACGGGACGAAAGCCCAAACGCCGGCGGGGGCCACTATGGCCATGCAAAAGAAGAGCGATGACAGCTATCACGAGACCGACTGGATGAAAGGAAAAGAGATCAGCCAGTCGGATTGGACGCTCTCGAACGACGGCAAGAATCTTACCATTCACGAATATGGAACGAACCCGAACGGAGAAAAGTTTGATAACACCACTGATTACAATCGGCTGTCCGGCAGCGATGGCCTGATCGGAGAGTGGAAGACTTCCTCAGTGAGAATCGGCACCCCGGAGTGGTTCACGATGAAGCTGTCCGGCGACGAGCTAAATTGGGAGATTCCGGCGATTAAGGGAATGCTGAAGGCGCCGCTGAATGGGAAAGACGTTCACCCAAGCGGTCCCACCGTTCCTGAGTCGCTCACCCTGGCCATCACGAAGAAGGACCCTCGTACTCTGGATGTGACGGAGAAGCTGCAAGGGAAGACTATCTTTAGCGGCACGTATACCGTCTCGCCTGACGGAAAAACGATGACGGTTGAAGGTAAGAACGCGAAGGGAGAGGCTACGAAGCAAGTCTGGGAGAAGCAGGGCTAAAACCATCGCCGGATCGGGTCATCTAGTCGGCAGATTCGATGACCCTTTTGAACCAATGGCAAATAACCAGAATCTCCCACCAGCGTCGGTCGGGCATCACTTCCTTCGATAGTTGGAGCACAGGCCGCCCTCGTCGTCTGCGGCCACACTCACATGCAGGGGCGCGATGTCCGCTAGCGGACAATCCTCCGCTCAACTCCTCGGTGCTCACTCAATGCGCAGCAAGACTGGCTTTGATCTGCTTGACCAGTCCAACTTATAAGCATTTGCAGACGCGTCCTGCGCGATTGTCCTTACCGTCATGCGGCACACAACAGAGATTCTGCGCCGCGAAGCGGATGCATAGACGGTCTTTCGTGGGGAAGACCAGGAACTCATTGCAAAGGACCTTGCCGCAGACTGGTCCGATGTTCCGGGGACTGATTACAACCTGTGTCGCTCCATCGCGCAGTACCAGACGGAAGATGTCCTGCCCGCTGAGCACCGACGGCGCTGCGGATTCCTAACTCCCGCGTGCGCTGTTCGACGAGATGCGAGACCTACGCCGTAAATACCAACTGCGGTCAGGATGAGCGCGAGCAAGGTGAAACCCCCGATTCGCACCTGTACGCTCAGCCATGTCCTATCGAACATTGCAGCAACGCCGCCCATACCGTACTCTCATCACAATTGCCCTCGATCAAATCCTCAAAAGAGAAAAGGGATAACCGCATGAAAGTTACGCGGATATTAGTGGTTTTGTTCGTATTGACGGCGGTGCTCTTCAGTTTGACGGCGTGCGGCAATGGCGGAGGAAGTGCTCTTAATCCGAAGTTCCAACCGCAAGTTGCCAACCTGGCAGACAATTTTCAGTTTCAGTCGACAGCTGTGACGAACGTTACTGAGACACTGACTTACAAATGGACGAACAGCGGTATCGCCGCGACCGTGGATCAGGCGACCTCAGTAACAACCGGGCAAGCGGTCATTGCAATAAAGGATGCTGCAGGGGTTCAGGTCTACTCCGCTGGCCTGCAGAACAACGGGACCTTTGACACCGCCACCGGGCAGACGGGGAGCTGGACAATCATCGTGCAGTTGACCAACTACAGTGGAACGATCAATTTCCGAGTGCAGAAAAAATAGGTCCTATCAGATACGAGAGTTCCAAATCATCCGCGCGAATGGGCACTTCTCCGGCATAGCGCGGGAACCGGCACTTCCTGGA